>JAFEFW010000629.1 GCA_018240405.1 Pseudomonadota bacterium | reverse complement strand
CCTTGCCGCGCCGCAATAGCGTCTCGGCGGCCGGATACGTGTCGGCCACGCAACCGAACGTCAGCCCGCGGGCATGCGCCGCTCGGTCGAGAATGGCACCGTCCGGATCGATGGCAACGAACCGGCAATCCTGGCGGAACGGCGCGCCGCCGAACCTCACCGTGAAGTCCATGGCCTTGCCCAGCAGCAGGACGACATCCGCCTGCGCCGCGATGCTCGCATAGGCGCCCAGAGAGGCATCGTTGAAGGATCGCGGCCCCTCGGAGATGCAGGTTGGCACGCCGAAGGTTGTTTCGATCATGCGCAGCAGCGCCCTGCCCTTGCGGTTCGCCAGCACCGGCGCACCGATCACCAGCGGGCGCTTCGCCTCGGCAAGAAGTTTCGCCACGGTATCGGCCGCGGCATCGGTCAGCTGCACCGGCGTTGCGACAAAATCGTCCTGCGTCGGCCAGAGCACGGCATCCTCGGGCACTGTCGCGTCCAGCACGTCCGACGGCAGACTGACATGCACCGGACCGGGTCGGCCGGAGGTGGCGGTTCGCACCGCGTGCGCAATGTCCAGACCGACGCGGGCAGTGTCGGTGGCCATCCACGCGGCCTTGCTGACCGGCTCCGCCATCTGCACCTGCCGCAGTTCCTGGAAGCCGCCCTTGCCCAATTGGTCCTGTTCCGTATGGCCCGACAGCAGCAGCATCGGGGTTTCCTGGCCGAGCGCGGTGAACAGGGCGCCGACGGCATTGGCGTGGCCGGGTCCGCCGGTGACCCAGGCGATGCCGGGGCGGCCGGTCAGGCGGCCGTAGGCGTCGGCCATGTGGACGGTGGCCGCCTCATGCCGGACGTGCAACAGCGACAGGCTGGTGCCGATCGCGGCATCGAACAGCGACATGATGTGGTTGCCGGACAGGGTGAAGATGTCGGTGAGGCCGGCACGTTCGAGTGTCCGCACCACAATGTCGGCGCCGCGCAGGTTGGGCATGGGGGCGTTTCCTTGGTGGTTTTTGGTCGTTGGTGCCTCGCGGTCATGGCGGGCACCGGCCCCGCCATCCACGCCTTCTGTCTCTCAAGCGACGAACGGTGCCTGGGTCAGCACCGCAAGGCGTGGATGGTGGGCCTTCGCCCACCATGACGCGTAGCGGCCTCGCCAACCGTGACGAGGCGGGTCGTAGCCTTCGGTTAGATCAGACCGGCTCCCACGGGTACACGTCGCGGGTGCGCTCCAGCGGCGTGAAGCTGTTCTGCACTGCCGGCAGCCAATGCTCCGCCAGCTTCTCGCTGGTCCAGCCGTCCGGACGCGCCATGATGCGGATCGGGCGGGGCTGGTTGTACAGATACACCTCATTGCCGCGGACGCCGAAGATCTGACCCGACACCTTCGCCGCTGCATCCGTCCCGAGGAACGAAATCAGCTTGGCGATGTGGTCCGGCTTGGTCTTCTCGGCACGCGCCTTCAACTGCTCCTCGCTCTGGCCCGGCACCGTTTCGATCATGCGGCTGAACGCATGCGGGCCAATGCAGTTGGAGCGGATGTTGTAGCGCTGCATGTCCATCGCGATACAGCGCGACAGGCCGGCGATGCCCAGCTTGGCAGCGCCGTAATTGGTCTGGCCGACGGAGCCGATCAGGCCCGAGGTCGAGGTGATGTGCACGTAGCAGCCGCTCTCCTGCTTGCGGAAATGCGGCACCGCGGCACGCGACACGTAGAAGGCGCCATACAGGTGCACCTTCATCACGGCGTCCCATTCCTCGATCGACATGTAGTGGAACATGCGATCGCGCAGGATGCCGGCGTTGTTCACCACCATGTCGATGCGGCCGAAATTGTCGATCGCGTCCTGCACCATCTTCTGGGCGTCTTCCCAGCTCGCGACGCTGCCAGCATTGGCGACCGCGCGCTTCTGGCCGTGCTTCTGGGTGATCTCGGCCACCACACGCGCCGCCGGACCGGCATCGCGGCCCTCACCGGTCACCGTGCCGCCGATGTCGTTGACGACGACGCAGGCCCCGTTGTCCGCCAGCTCCAGCGCGGTGGCGCGCCCGATGCCGCCGCCGGCCCCCGTGACGACCGCGACTTTCCCATCCATCATACCCATTGCGTTTCCTCCTTTAGATGCAGGGTGAAGGCAGTGTGCGACATGCCGTGGCACATGTCATCATGCCGGGGAGGAGGACGTGCCATGCAGGTGGGATTTCTGGGACTGGGCCAGATGGGCGCGGCGATCGCCGAACGGCTGGAGGGCGCGGGCATCGGCTTGCATGTCTATGATCCGAATCAGTCGGCCATAGCGCCGTTCGTGCAGCGCGGCGCCGTCGGCCACGCCGGACCCGAAGGTGTGGCGAATGAGGCGCGTATCGTCTTCGCCTGCCTGCCGAACGGGACGGTCAGTGAACGGGTGGCGCGCGATGTCGCCCTCGGCGCATCAATACGTGTGTATGTTGAAATGTCTACCATCGGCAGCCCGGCGCTCGGCCGTGTGCAGCACAGCGTGGAGGCGCGCGGCATCACCCTGGTCGACTGCCCGATCAGCGGCGGCCCGAAAGGCGCCCGCGCGGGCACGCTGACGGTCATGACCGCCGGCCCGCGCTGGGCGCGCGACGAGTTGCGCCCGCTGCTGTTCGCCATCGGCGGCCAGGTCTTTGAGGTTGGTGACAAGCCCGGCCAGGCGCAGTTGATGAAGCTGGTCAACAACCTGGTGAACGCCGCCAACATGGCGACCGCGTTCGAGGCGCTGGTGCTGGGCGCCAAGGGTGGGCTCGATCCGGACCAGATGGTGCAGGTGCTGAACGTCTCCACCGGCCAGAACAGCGCCACGCTGACGAAGGTGCCGCGGGCGGTGCTGACCGGCACGTTCGACTACGGCGCCGCGCTGACGACAATGGTGAAGGACGTGGTCCTGGGCCTGAAGGAAGCTGAGGCGCTGGGCGTGCCGATGTGGGTGCATGAACAGGTCGGCACGCTGTGGCGCTTCGGTGAGCAGCAGGGGTTGGGGCGGGAGGATTTCACCGCACTGATCAAGCTGCTGGAGGGCTGGGCCGGCGTGGAGGTGCGCAGCCGCGGACAACAGGAGGCTGGAACGCCGTGAAGCAGCATGATGCAAGCGAGAGCGGCCCCATCCGCCACGGTGTGAAGCAGACGGTTGAGCGGCTGCGCGCGAAGCCAAAGCCGTCGGCTTGGCAGGCGCATGAGCCGATTGAACTGCCTGAGCGCGATTGGGAGGATGCGCCCACGGCTTCGCTGGTATGCCCGCAACCTGCCGAGCGCCGAGGCTAAACTGGTGTTCGGTCCTGGATGGGCGGCCGAGCTTCGCTCGCGAAACTAGACCCCCAGCACCACCACCATGACCAACGCCACCACCAACGCCATTGCTGTCGGGTAGAACGTGGTGGCAAAGCCAAACGCCCGCGCCGCCGCGCCGCGCTGGTAACCCAGCCAGAACGTCAGCCGTCCGATGCAGAACAGCACAACCAGCAGCGGGATCAGACCTAGCAGCCGGAACGGCAGCAACGTTGCCAGCGCCAGGTGCGCGATCACTGCCAATGTTGCCTGTTCATGTGTATTTTGCACCACCGCCCGCCCCGCGGCGATGGTTGGCGTCGGCTCGCCAAACCCGCTGCCGGCGATGTCCTGCGGCGAGAAGAACCGCCCCTTCGCGACCGCCGCTACCGAAGCCAGCAGCCACAGCGCGACAAACAGGTCCGCCCGCGCGGCAAAGGCCAGCCGGTCTGCCATCATATTCGTTGTCGGTAGCGCCAGCGGCGGCAGCAGGAACCCGCAGGCCAGCACAACGGCGGAGAACGCCGCGCCGCTAGCCATGCCCCGGGCGACACCGCGCTGTTCTGCATCGAGCGCCATCGTCAGACGATGGGCGGACGATTGTTCAGCGTCTCCCGCTCAAATCCGGCAATCTTCTTGTAGGCCGTCGCGGTGTATTCCAGTTCGTCCGTCGTCAGAACGTCCTCGACCCGGTCGAACCCGTCCGGCGCGCGCAACTGCACCAACTGCATCACCTGCTCCGGTCCGTTCGCTCGGTTTGCCATCACGATCTGCGCCGTTGCCGGCCGGCGCTCGGCCTCATAGGCATGCAGCGCGGCCGGGTCGATGCCGTGGCGGCGGATTTCCCGTGTCAGGTAGCGAGCGTCGATGATGCCCTGCGAGGCGCCGTTCGAGCCGATCGGATACATCGGGTGGGCGGCGTCGCCGAGCATCGTGACGCGGCCGAAGCTCCAGCGTTCCAGCGGGTCGCGGTCGACCATCGGGAATTCGTAGCAGCGGTCGGCAGCCTTGATCACGGCCGGGATGTCCAGCCAGTCGAAATTCCAACTGGCGAAATGCGGCAGGAAGTCGTCGACGTTGCCGGGACGGTTCCAGTCCTCCCGCCGCCATTCATGGTCAGGGCGGAATTTCCGTTCGGCGATCCAGTTGATTTCCGCCTCACCGCGGTCCTCGGCGGCCTTGCTGATCGGATAGGCGACGAATTTCTGGAACTCGTGCCCGGCCATGATCATGGTGCGTCCGGTCAGGAACGGTCCGGAGGTGCTGGCGCCCCGCCACAGGATGGCACCGTTCCAGATGGGCGGCCCTTCGTCCGGATACAGACGGTGCCGGACCGCGGAGTGGATGCCGTCGCAGCCGATCAGCAGGGCGCCTTCCACCGGCGGCAGGCCGGTGCGGGTCTGCGAGTCCATAAAGAAGGCCCTGACGCGGTCGCCCGCCTCCTCCCACGCCACAAGGTGATGGCCGGTCGCCACGGCGTCCGGTCCCAGACGCTCCCGCACCGCCTGCATCAGCAGCATCTGCAGGGCGCCACGATGGATGGAATATTGCGGCCAGGCATAGCCGGCCGCGCGGCCGCGCGGTTCGGACCAGATGCGCTGGCCCTTGGCCGAGTAATAGGCGAGTTCCGCCGTTGGGATGCCGGTGGCAGCCAGGGCGTCGCCAAGGCCGAGTTCCGTGAGTTCGCGAACCGCGTGCGGCAGCAGGTTCAGTCCCAGGCCGAGCGGACGGACCTCGGATGCAGTTTCATAGACGCGGCAGGCCACCCCGATCTGGTGCAGGCTCAGCGCCGTGGTGAGGCCGGCGATGCCGCCGCCGATGATCAGGATGGTCATGCGTGGTATCCCGTCCCCCGTAGAGGACAGTTGTAGCACGGGTGTCACAACCATGGGAGACACCTCATATGCCTAATATGTAATCTGAATACGGTCGGAAACAGGGCATATTGCACATACTATAATCACAACACGCATAGTGGTGCGCAAAATTTATTCTTTGCTGCATTGCAGCGCAGAATTTTGCTGCTATCCTCCAAGGCACCCCGACCCACTGCAGCCCAAGGACCAGACCATGACATCACGTAACCACACACGTGATCAGAGCGGCATTTCGCGCCGTCGTCTTCTGAAGGGCGCCGCCGCGACCGCCGGCGCCGCGATCGGATCGAACGCCGTGTCCGGCTTCCCGACGATCTGGGCCCAGAACATCAAGGACGTCGTCCTGCGCCACGCCGGCCCACCGGTCACCGCCATTCCCGCGGTCGCAGAGCAGGCGACCAAGGACCTCGGCTTCACCGTGCAGATGCAGGCGTCCGAGAACGCCGACCTGCTGAACCGCTTCCTGTCGCAATCCAGCGCCATCGACTGCGCCGATATCAGCCTGGTCTACATGCGCTATTTGATCGGACGGAACATTCTGCAGGCGATCCCGCTGTCCAAGTTCAAATACTGGGACCAGACCATCCCGCTGTTCACCAAGGGCGAGTATCCGGACGGCCGCAAGATTCCGGCGCAGGGCATCACCCCGATGATGATCCTGTTCGCCACCGACGCCACCGGCCAGAAGGTCACCGACGGAAAGCCGACCGACTTCCTCACCGCCATTCCCACCGTCACCAACGGCGACACGCTAGGCATCCGCCCCGACCTCGTCGGTCGCAAGGTTACGTCCTGGGCCGACCTGCTCAGCCCGGACTTCAAGGGCAAGGCGGCGCTGCAGGACAACCCGACGATCGGCATCATCGACGTCGCCATGGCGATGGAGGCCCGCGGCGACATCAAGTACGGCAACAAGGGCAATATGACCAAGGCCGAGATCGACAAGACCATCAACACGATGATGGACGTCAAGCGCTCCGGCCAGTTCCGTTCGTTCTGGACCACGTTCGACCAGTCGGTGAACCTGATGGCTTCGGGCGAGGTCGTCATCCAGTCGATGTGGTCCCCGGCCGTCGCCGCGGTGCGCTCGCGCGGTATTCCCTGCACGTTCCAGCCCCTGAAGGAAGGCTACCGTGGCTGGGGCTATACGCTCGGCGCCATGAAGCATCTGGAAGGCCTGAAGCTCGACTGTTTCTACGAATACATGAACTGGTACACCGGCGGCTTTGAAGGCTCATTCATCGCCCGCCAGGGCTACTACTCCGCGCAGCCGGACAATGCCCGCAAATTCCTGACGCCGGCCGAGGCTGCCTACTGGTTCGACGGCAAGCCTGCGGAAGCCGACATCCTGTCGCCGTTCGGCAAGCTGATGGAAAAGGCCGGCAATGTCCGCGACGGCGGCTCGATGTGGGAGCGGCTGGGCAACATCGCCGTGTGGAACTCGGTGATGGATGAGGACCGCTACGTCACCCGCCGCTGGAACGAATTCATCACGTCCTGACTGGAGGAGATCGCGCTATGCAGCTTGGTGTTTTCATTCCGATCGGCAACAATGGCTGGCTGATCTCTACCACGTCGCCGCAGTACAAGCCGAGTTTCGACCTCAACAAGACAATCGTGCAAAAGGCCGAGGATTTCGGCTTCGACTTCGCCCTGTCGATGATCAAGCTGCACGGCTTCGGCGGCCCGTCGCAGTTCTGGGACTACAACCTAGAATCATTCACACTGATGTCCGGACTGGCCGCCGTCACGTCACGTATCCAGCTCTTCGCCACCTGCGCCGTACTGACCATGCCGCCGCCGTTCACAGCGCGCATGGCGGTGACGATTGATTCGATCTCGCACGGCCGGTTCGGCGTCAACATCATCTCTGGCTGGCAGCGCCGGGAATATACGCAGATGGGCATCTGGCCCGGGTCGGACCACTACAAGCGCCGCTACGAGTATTGCGCCGAATACGTGAAGATCATGAATGAGCTGTGGGAGACCGGGCACTCCGACTTCAAGGGCGACTTCTTCCAGATGGATAACTGCCAACTTCTGCCGATGCCATCGAAGAAAATCCCCATCATCTGCGCGGCGCAGAGTGACGCCGGCACGCGCTTCGCCGCGCAATACGCCGACTACAATTTCTGCGGCAGTGGCGGCGTGAATGAGCCGACGAAGCTGGCGCCGAGCGTGGCGCGCTTGGTGAAGGCGACGGAGGAGACGGGACGGGACTGCGGTGCACTGGTGCTGCAGATGATCATTGCGGATGAAACCGATGCCGCAGCCGAGGCGAAGTGGGAGCACTACAAGGCCGGCACCGACGTCGTGGCATTGGCGCACCGCGACGCCCAGGCCTCCGACGATCCCAACCCCGATCCCTACTCCCAGGCACACAAGCGCGCGACGCTCGGCATCGACAAGCTGCCGACCAACCAGGGCGTGTTGGTCGGGTCGTACGCCAAGGTGGCGCGCATGCTGGACGAACTGGCCGAGGTGCCAGGCGTGCGCGGCGTGATGATGACGTTCGACGATTTCGTCATCGGCATGGAGCAGTTCGGCACCCGCATCCTGCCACTCATGCGCTGCCGTAACGAGATCAGGCAGGCAGCATGAGCGTACTGACCGCGACGGATTCGCGGTCAGCGGCGGTTATCCAGTCTGCCTCCGGGGGTGTGGCACGCCCCCGGCGGCGGCGGATGCCGGCGTGGTCCGTGTCCTGGCTCCAGGTCAGCCCGCTGGCGCTGATCCTGTTCGCGCTGTTCGCCCTGCCCACCGTGCTGTTCCTGGTTGTCAGCTTCTATGACTACGACCGGACCGGCCTCTATCCGGCTTTTATCCTGGACAATTACAAGGACCTGCTGACCACGCCGGCGACCTGGCGGGTCTATGTCAGTTCGCTGAAGTTCGCCTGCATCGTCTGGGCGATCACCCTGTTCCTGGGCTTCAACATTGCCTACTTCCTGATCTTCCACATCCGCAGCCGGATGGTGCGGGCCGTATTCTTCCTGCTGTGCACCATCCCGTTCTGGACATCGGGCATCATCCGCACCATCGCCTGGATTCCCTTCCTTGGCCGCAACGGCGCGTTCAACCAGATCCTGATGGGGATGGGTGTCACGTCCCAGCCGCTGGAGTTCCTGCTGTTCTCGGATTTCTCGGTCATCATCACCTATGTGCATTTGTTCACGCTGCTGATGATCGGTCCGATCGCCAACTCTATGTCGAAGATCGACAAGGCACTGGTGGAAGCGGCGGTGGACGCCGGCGCGTCGCGCTGGGCGGTGATGTCCAACGTGATCATTCCGCTGTCGAAGACCGGCATCGTGCTGGGCTCGATCCTGGTGTTCACCCAGGTGATGGGCGACTACTTCGTCGTCAAGCAAATGAGCGGCGGGCAGAGCGCTTCGATCGTGTCGATGCTGTCGAACGAAATCAGCACGATGCAGTACCCGCCGGCCTCGGCCAATGCCATGGTGCTGGTGGTATTCGTCGCCTTCCTGGTCGCCATGATGATGCGCGTCGTGGACGTGCGGAAGGAACTGGTGAAATAGCATGGCGACGCACGTCGTTTCCTACCGGCCGCTCAGCGAGCGACGCCCCTGGACATTTTACGTCCTGGGCGGGCTGTTCTTCGGCTTCCTGCTGTTCCTCTACGGCCCGATGTTCGTGATCTACCTGCTGTCGTTCCAGGGTGAGAACGGCGGCGTCACCTTCCCGATGGTGGGGGTCTCGACCATCTGGTTCGAGGACATTTTCAAGCGCGGTCAGATGGCGGACATCCCGGTCTCGTTCGGCCGGTCCATGCGGCTGGCCCTGGTGGTCGCCAGCCTGACGGTGGTGTTCTCGGTCGCGGCGGGCCTGGCCTTCCGCCGCCGCTTTCCGGGGTCGGGGGTGATCTTCTACCTCGCTGTCGCCAGCCTGGTAATGCCCAGCCTGCTGGTCGGCTTCGGCATCGGCCTGGGCTTCCAGTTCCTCGGCCTGCAGCCGTCCCTTTTCACCTCGGCGCTGGGTGCGCAACTAACCTGGACACTGCCCTTCGGCCTGTTCGCCATGTTCGCCGTGGTGAACCGGTTTAACCGGGCGTGGGAGGAAGCGGCACGCGACCTGGGCGCGTCGTCGTGGCAGGTGCTGCGACACATCACCATTCCGATTCTGCTGCCTGGCATCATCGGCGTGGCGATGGGCGCCTTCACCCTGTCTTATGACGAGTATGCGCGCACCACGCTGACCATCGGCCCGAAGAACACGCTGCCGCTGGAACTCTACGCGTTGATTTCGTCCGCTACCTCGCCCACCCTGTTCGCCATCGGCACGATCACCACCTCGGTGTCGTTCGTGGCCATCATCGTGACCCTGCTGGTCGTGGCGCATATGCAGCGCCGCCGCGGCCGGACAACGGCAAAGGCCTGACGCCCATGGATACCCGCTACGACGTCGAACTGGTCTCGGTCACCAAGCGCTACGGCGCCACGCTGGCGGTCGATGCGATTTCGCTGCGCATCCCGCATGCCTCCTATTGCTGCCTGCTGGGCCCGTCCGGCTGCGGCAAGACGACCACGCTGCGCATGATCGCCGGACATGAGGCGGTGACCGACGGCGACATCCTGATCCATGGCGAGAACGTTTCCGACCTGCCGCCGGTGCGCCGCGGCACGGCCATGATGTTTCAGTCCTACGCGCTGTTCCCGCACATGTCCTGCCTCGACAACGTTGCCTTCAGCCTGAAGATGCGCGGCGTGCCGAAGGCGGAACGGCACAAGCGGGCGAGGGAATTCCTCGAACTGGTGCACATGGAGAGCTATGCCCAGCGCCTCCCCGCGCAGCTTTCCGGCGGCCAGCAGCAGCGCATCGCCCTGGCGCGCGCGTTGATCACCAGGCCGCGCGTACTGCTGCTGGACGAGCCGCTATCGGCGCTGGATCCGTTTCTGCGCGGCAAGGTTCGCGAGGAGCTGAAGCGCCTGCAGCGTGAACTGCAGATCACCTTCATTCATGTCACCCATAGCCAGGATGAGGCGATGGCGTTGGCCGACCTGATGGTGGTGATGCAGGATGGACATATCCGCCAATGCGCCCATCCGCGCGAGGTGTTTGAGCGTCCGATCAGCCCCTTCATTGCGCGCTTCATCGGCAGCCATAACGTCCTGCGCACCAACCAGGGGCCCGTCGCGGTGCGCGCGGATCGCTGCCGTCTCGGCGCGGTGGAGGATGGTCCGCATGTCAGCGGCAAGGTCATTGCCGTCGAATATCAGGGGTCGGCGGTCCGCGTCGCCGTGGTGACGGAAGCCGGCGATGAGGTGTCGGCGCTGGTGCCGGACCAGCACTTCTACCGCAACCCGGCCGAACCCGGCCAGCCGGCGACGCTGGTCTGGTCACCGGAAGACACGCACGCACTGGTGGACGCGTAGACGCCCCGATAACGACGCTGGCAGTCCAGACCAGCGCTGCGCTGTATTTCTTTATTCGCCGTTGCAGGAGGTAAGCGTGCGCGGGACCTATAAGGGCGCGTGCTTTTGCGGCGCCGTCGAATTGGAGTGTAGCGGCGCCCCCGAAGGTCGGTGGTTCGGGCGTACTTGGTAGCGGAGTAGCCGCCGCTACTGCAGATACCCCCAGCGCGGCACCGCCGGTTCCGCCGTCGCCCACTTCCAGACGGCCTCGGTCCGGCACACGCTGGTGATGAACCAGCGTTGCCTCGGCGCCTTATCGTCGTCGTCTGCCACCGAGAACGCCACCTCGCGGCACGGCGCCAGGGGTGTGCCGATCTCCCGCGTCACCTCGACCCGGCCGTGTTCGTTGCCGATCGGCACGAAATGCTCAATCTTCCAGTCCGCCCCGGTGCCGACCGGCAGATCGCCGGCAATCTGCGCAATGGCGTCCTGTTCGGCGCCCTGCCGAGCGCGGCCGTAATAGCGGGTGGCCCAGGTGACGCCGGCGTCGGTTACGACACCGACCGCGAAGCCGACCGCCGGATTGCCCGTCGCGCCCCCGGCCGCACCGCCAACGATCAGCGCGCTGATCTGCCCGACCGATTTGCAGCCTGTCAGCGCCCCACATACGAGGAGTACCGCGGCAAGCCGCCGCCTCACTGCAAAGCGCCCCAACGCGCGGTGGCCGGTTCGGCGGACGCCCATTTCCACGTGTCCCCGTCCTGGCACACGGTCGCTGTATAGAAGGCGCGCTCGATCGCGTTATCCTTGGCTTCGGTCTCCACGGAGAACACGATCTCCTTGCATCGGAACGCAGTCGATCCGATCAAGCGGGTCACCACGAGTTCACCCTGCGCATCCGACTCGATTGGCAGCTTGTGGCTGACACTCCAGCGCCCGGTTTCACCCGGCAGCAGCTTGCCCGCCGCTGCCGCGATGTTGTCCTGTTCGGTCGAATGAACGTCGCGTTCGACATACTGCAGACCGGCGTTGGCCAGTGCGGCGACGCCCAGGCCGATTCCCGCGGCGCCGGCCGGACTCTTGGTCACCGCTCCGGCAATGCCGGCGCCGGCGATGCCAGCGACGTCGGCGGTCGTTGCGGTCAGTAGTGAATTACAGCCGGCCAGCGACAGGCAGCCCAGCACAATCAAGGGAAGGCGACAGTCCATCCCGCAACGGTACTGGGCACGCGTCAGGCCGGTCCAATCACAGGACCGTTGCGGAGACTCACTTCATGCCCAGGATCGATGCGACCATGGCACGAGGATCGCGCGGCGCCCAGCGTCCGGCGTCCACCTGCGCCATGAACTCCCCGACGATCCGGTTGAATTCATCCGGCGCTTCCAGATTGATCGTGTGGCCACAGTTCGGCACCACCGACAGGGCGGCGGTTGGGATCGTCTGCTTCATGAGCAGGGCCGGCTGCAGACAGGGCCAGTCCTCGTCACCGGTCAGCACCAGCACCGGCACCGTCAATGCCTGCATCTGCTCCACCAGATCGTACAGCGACGGCCGCTGGCCCTGCACGCCAAGCTGTGTGTTGCGGGAACCGACGGCAGAATGTTCCGCCAGTTGCTGCTTGAATTCGGCGAAGCCGCGCGGGTCCTTGTTTTCGAACTGCACGCGCGTCGGGCCGAAGGCATATTTCTCGGCGAAGGCGGCGCTGCCGTTCTGCTCCAGGAACGTCGCCACGGCGGCAACTTCCGCCTTGAACTTTTCGGTCTGTCCCTTCTCGGCGCCGTACCCGCATCCGGCGACGCACAGCGACAGCGCCCGTTGTGGATGGCGGAAACCGAAATGCAGCGTGGCGAAACCGCCCATCGACAGGCCAACGACATGGGCCTTGTCGATCTTCAAATGGTCCAGAACCGCCGCGATATCGTCGGTCGCCCGAGCCTGTGAATATTTTACGGCATCGTCCGGAACGTCGGACGGTGGGTAGCCGCGCGCGGCGTAAGTGATCGCGCGATAGCGCCTTGAGAAATGGCGCATCTGCGCTTCCCACGACCGGTGGTCACCGGCAAACTCGTGGACAAAGATGACCGGCGTGCCGCTGCCGCTTTCCTCATAATAGAGCCGCACGCCGTCGTCGGTCGTTGCATAAGGCATTGTTGATCTCCCGCATCCGTCTGGAGGCGGGAGTTTAAGCGATCACACGCCGGAGGCCAGGGGCGTCGCGTAGACCCCGCGCGGAAAGAACGGATTGAACCGGCCATGCTGGTGAACCTGGCTCGGGCGCGGAGCGGCCGGTTGCACGGGTTCGGATCGGGGCACCGGCGTCCTGGGAACGGGTCGGCGCGCATGCGCTTTGGATTGCTTCTCGGGCTGCGGGAGTGGCTCCAGGCCTTCCGCCTGCCGGCGCCGGTTGATGCAGGCCCGACCGAACGTTTCCAGATCGTCGCGGTGCAATTCCAGAAAGTCGCCGATCGTCGTGCGCATATGGGCCCACTCACCGCCGCTGGTGAAAAACGCGACGGCGTGGGCATATTCGAGCGACTGCAGCGGCTCCATCTCGATGTCGGCCTTGGCCTGCATCACCACCGCTCCCCAAAGGCTGCGAACGTCGCCACCTTCTGTTGCACCCGACCGGTTCCGTTGCACGCTGGACATGAGTTTTCTCCGCTTGGTTGAGGCGTCTTGGTGTGAGCTGATAGTTACTATCCTGCAATTACATTCGGACGCACCGCCAGACGTAAAAGCGCCTGGTTGACGGATGCAACGCGAAGTCGGCGGCCTGGCAGCGGTTGTATCGTGATGCCGCTCCGGTCACGCCACATCAGCAGCAGACAAGAGCCGGCATCGTTGTGGATGGCGATGACTTCTTCATAATCTTCGTCCTCCAGGCCGTGGTCCAGCCGAATGACCATGCGTACCTCGTGCTGCTCCGCCCAGTCCTTGATCGCGAGGATGTCGGCGATCTCAAAGGCAATGCTCTTGACCACCCGGCTCATAGCGCAGACAGCCCGGCCCAGAAGACAAGCAGCGCGCCGATGATGCCGAGAGCATTCAGGATCGGCAGAAGTCCAGGCGTGCTGGACGCGACGCGTGGAGTGCGGGTGGTACGCAATGAAACACCGTGGCGCTTGACAATGATCCTCGCTGGTAGACCCGAAAAATTCGCTGCGGAGACTGTTGCCCCCGCAGCGCAAGTCTAGGGGAGGAAACACGAACCTTGTAGCTCACGGACTGTTGATTCCGAAACCCTGGAATTTACGTACTTCGATCACGTTTTCTCCACGAAGACGCAATGAAACTGCCTAATGTATCAAAATATGCAGTCATCGTGCCTATCTATCTTAATCCGTCTATGTATGACACTTGGACATCTCACGCTCTTTAGTGCTTCCAAGCAATGGAGTGGTGCTGGGGGGCGCCGGATCGGCGTCTGCAGCCGCAAATGGCACTTGCGGTCTATCTCCGTTACGGTAGGCAGCAGTCAGCAGCCTCGGGAGGTTAGACCTGTGCGAATCGCCACGCTTTTGTTGTTCTGCACAATCGGTGTTGGGGCAACAGCATCCGCCCAAGCACAGTCACTCAAACCCGACCAGGTCTACAGTTCCATCGCCGTCCGCCCGATCAGCGCGCCGAACCCGGTGCAAGGCGCCGACGGCCGTATCCACCTGGCTTTTGAACTGGTGGTGACGAATCCAAGCAACCTGTACATTACCCTGGATCGGGTCGAGGCGACGGATGGGCAGGGTCGTTCGCTGGCCTCGATGGACGGCGAACGGCTTAAGTCCATGACCAAGCCATTCAGTGTCAACGCCGCCCCCGACGTTGTTCCGCCCGGAGGCATGGCCATTGTCTTCATGGACGTCAGCTTTGCAGCCGGCGACACGCTGCCAGGCAAGGTATCCGGCCGGATTACAGCAACACGCCAGGTTGCCGGGCCTGACGGAAAACCGCAGAAGCCGCCGGCCGGATTTCCGCTGCCGGTGACCTTCTCCTTCACCGGCGCGGAAACCGGACTGGGCCATCCAGCCCTGGCTGTTGAGCCACCGCTCCGCGGCGATCGGTGGGTCGCAGTGAACGGCTGCTGCGACGCCATCACGTCTCATCGCGGCGCGGTCATGGCAATTAACGGCCGGGTCCGCGTGCCGGAGCGGTTTGCCATTGATTGGGTTCGGCTTGATCAGCAGGACCGTCTGTTCACCGGCGACGGCAAGAAACTGTCCGATTACGCCTATTACGGCACGCCGGTGCATGCCGTGGCGGCCGGCACGGTCGTAAACCTGTATAACGACACGGACGAGCAGGTGCCAAACAGCCCCACCAAAGGCATCAATACGGAGAATATCGGCGGCAACATGCTGGTGATCGACATTGGCGGCGGCAATTTCGCCTTCTACGCGCACCTGCAGCGCGACAGCCTGAAGGTCGGCCTTGGCGATCGCGTCACCGCCGGGCAGGTGATCGGCCTGCTGGGCAATACCGGCAACTCCAGCGCGCCGCATTTGCATTTCCACGTCATGGACGGGCCATCGCCGCTCGACGCAAACGGGCTGCCCTACGTCTTTACCCGCTTCGTCAGCCGCGGCATCGCTGATCTGGACGCGCCCGACGACCCGATGGAGAAGGGCACGCCGGTGAGGATCGACGCCTCCAGACTCGGCGGATCCCACAGCAACCAGCTTCCGCTGAATAATGAGGTTGTCGACTTCCAATAGGGCGGCTGTTGCCTAACCAGAGGCCATGCGACACAACGCGGCCGGTCATCCAGGGCAGATCAACCGCATGAGCGCCTCCCTCGCCGATCCATCGATCACGGACAGTAGCGCCCTCGCGCTGCGCCTCGCGCGCAACATCAAGGGTGAGGTACTGTTCGACCGCGCCAGCCGCGGCCGCTACGCGACCGATGCCTCGATCTACCAGGTTGAACCGGTCGGCGTGATCGTGCCGGAGACCATCGACGACGTCCGCGCGGCGCTGGCGATCGCGCGCGAGGAAGGCGTGCCGGTGCTGCCGCGCGGCGGCGGCACGAGCCAGTGCGGCCAGACGGTCAATCGGGCGCTGGTGATGGATTGTTCCAAGCACCTGCGCCGGATACTCCACATCGACCCCGACGCGCGCACCGCCACCGTCGAGCCCGGCCTCGTGCTCGGCCACCTCAACGCGGCGCTGCGCAAGCACAAGCTGTTCTTCCCGGTCGATCCCTCCACCCATGCGCGCTGCACCATCGGCGGCATGGCGGGGAACAACTCCTGCGGCTCGAAATCGATCCGCTACGGGCTGATGGCCGACAACGTGCGCGCGATCGATGCCATCCTGGCTGATGGGTCACGCCACGTGTTCGGCGCGATGCCGGACAATTTCAGCGACGATACGCCGCCTGCAGTCGCCGATCTGATCCAGCGCCTGCGCGCGCTGGGCGCAGCCGAGGCCGAGGAAATCGCCGCCCGCTTCCCCAAGCAGTTGCGCCGCGTCGGTGGCTACAACATCGACGCGCTGACGCCGGCCGCCCGCGCGACCGGACGGGACAACCTGGCGCGGCTGCTGGTGGGGTCGGAGGGCACGCTTGCCTTCTCCGCCGCGCTGGAACTGGCTTTGCACCCGATCAAGCCGCGCAAGGTGCTGGGCATCTGCCAGTTCGGGGACTTCCGCTCCGCCATGGCTGCCGCACAGCATATCGTCACGCTGGACCCCGAAGCGGTGGAACTGGTCGACCGCACCATGATCGACCTCGGCCGCAGCATTCCGATCTACCGCGCAACGATAGACCGCATGCTGATCGGTGAGCCGGACTCGCTGCTCATCGTCGAGTTCCACGGCCACGAGGACGCGCCGCTGATGGCGAAGCTGCGGGACCTGGAAACGCTGATGCGTGACCTTGGCCATCCGGAGGTGGTGCACGCAATCGATCCGACGTTCCAGAACGATATCGCCGCGGTGCGCGAGGCGGGGCTCAACATCATGATGTCGATGAAGGGCGACGGGAAACCGGTCTCATTCATCGAGGATTGCGCCGTGGACCTGGCCGATCTTGCCGACTACACGGAACGGCTGAACAACGTCTTCGAGAAGCACGGGACGAAGGGTACCTGGTACGCGCATGCCTCGGTGGGCTGCCTGCATGTGCGGCCGGTGCTGAACATGAAGGACCCGTCCGACGTCGCCAAGATGCGCACCGTGGCCGAAGAATGTTTCGCGCTGGTGCGCGAATACAAGGGCTCGCATAGCGGCGAACACGGCGACGGGCTGGTGCGCAGCGAGTTCCATGAACCGATGTTTGGTTCTCGAATCGTCCGCGCCTTCGAAACGGTGAAGGATGCCTTCGACCCCCATGGTCTGCTGAACCCACATCGCGTGGTGCGGCCGCCGAAGATGGATGACCGCACGCTGTTTCGTTACGGACCCGGCTACGCCGCCGCCGCTGAATTCACCCCGAAACTCGACTGGTCCGACCATCCCGGACCGCTCGGCGGCATGCTCGGCGCTGTCGAAATGTGCAACAACAACGGCACCTGCCGTGGTTTCGATGCCGGTGTGATGTGCCCGAGCTACCGGGTAACGCGCGACGAGATTCACCTGACCCGCGGGCGGGCGAACACGTTGCGCCTGGCGCTGACCGGGCAACTGGGCGCCGATGCGATGTCATCGGATGCGCTGCAGGAGGCGCTGGCGCTGTGCGTGTCGTGCAAGGCGTGCAAACGCGAATGCCCTACCGGGGTCGACATGGCCAAGATGAAGATCGAGGTCGCGGCAGCGCGCGCCGATCGTTACGGAACCAGTTGGAAGGAGACGTTGATCGCCGAGCTGCCGCGGATTGCGCCAATTGTTTCGCGTATGGCAGGCGCCGCAAATCTGCGCAACCGGATCAAGCCGCTGCGTTGGCTGGGCCAGCGCTGGTTCGGGCTGGCGGCGTCCCGTCCGCTGCCGGAATGGAGCCGCAACCGTTTCCGCGACGAGGAGGCCGCGGCCGCCGCTCCGGCCAATCCGAAAGGTTCAGTTTACCTGCTGGCCGACACGTTCAATCGCTATTTCGAACCGGAGAACCTGCGTGCCGCGTTGAAGGTGCTGGCTGCTGCCGGGTATCGGGCGATCATTCCGCCGACGAAGGGACGCCCGCTGTGCTGCGGCCGCACGTGGCTCGCTGCCGGCCTGGTCGACCGTGCCCGCGCCGAGGCGATGCGCACCATGCGCCGCATGCCGGAGGACATCCCGGTTGTCGGCCTGGAACCGTCTTGCCTGATGACGATGCGCGATGAATTTCGCTCGCTGGTGCCAGGGGCGGAAACCGACAAATTCGCTGGGCGGGCGATGATGATCAGCGAGTTCCTGGCCAAGGCGAAGCCGGAGCTTGCACTTCAGCCGCTACCGAGCGGAGCCAAGGTGCACGGTCACTGCCACCAGAAAGCGTTCGGCGTGTTCGGCGACGTGCTGTCGATGCTGAAGCAGATTCCAGGCATGAAGGCGGAGCCGATCCAGTCGTCGTGCTGCGGCATGGCCGGGATGTTCGGCTATCAGGCGGAGACGCAGGCGGTGTCGCGCGATATGGCCGAGGCGGCGCTGCTGCCGGCAGTGCGTGCCGCGGGGCCGGACGAGGTGATCGTGGCGGATGGAACGTCGTGCCGGCACCAGATCCGCGACCTGGCGGGGCGGGAGGCCATCCATTCGATCCGGCTGATGGAACGGGCGCTGGATCAGATGGGGTCGACTGGCAGGCCGTAGCGCCGAATCAGGATTTCGTCGTCGTCCAAGGTGACCTCGAGCACCTGGTTGATCAGGTCCGGCTCACGCGCCAGTTCCTCCAGAGCAAGGGCAAACAGGTCGCTACACATCTCCAGGTCCATGCTGGCCGGTCCGCTCAGGCAGACGAGGCCGGCATGCAGTTCCACATCGGCATACTCACCTGCCGTTCCCGGCGCGTTATGCGGCCCGCGAAAGTCGATCGCGTTCCGTGTGACAAACGGCCAGTCGCCAGCAAGGATCAGTGGCTTCAACTGCCAGTCCTTCAGACCGCTCCAGCCGCGCCAGACCACGTGCGACGAGTCACCGAAGCCATGCTCCTGCGCCATGACGGTCAGGTGCGGGCTCAGACACTCGTCGATCAGGAGCTTCATTCGCCATGACGCCGCCGCGGCACTCGCCGTTCCGAGATCAAACGGGCCTGTGACGGGAGCGGGCTCAGGCGGGGCCGCCCTCGTGAGGGATATGCATCGGCGTATACCGTTGCGAGATTGATTTGCTCGCTCGACAACATTGGAAAGGCGGCCAGGAGTGCCATCTGCGTCTGTCCGGCTGCGACGGACGCCGCCACGTCATACACCGGCACACGTGTCCCTTTCAGGACCGGCATGCCGCCTAGAACATCCGCCGATGCCTCCACCGCCTGCCGAGCCGCGGCCAGCCTGTCGAGACCTGCGGCCGTTGCCTTCACGAAGGGCGCCATGTCGATGGTCAGGAAGTCATCTCGCACGGTCCAGTCCCGCGCATCGGAGTCACGCAGGTCGTCCGCCGTCATCGCCCTCAGCCGCGCAGCCACGCGGCCGATCGCAAAAAGCCGCTCCTCCGCAGTCAGGCGCTTGGCGGCACCGAAGTAAAAGGCCACGGCCGTGCAGGCGCCGACAGACAAGAGCCTGTCCGTGGCAGCACCAACCATGGCCTTCAGGATACCCTCGTCGTAGGCGCGGTTGACCTCACGCACACCGACACCGGATACGACAGCAGCCTCGGTCACGCGCAACACGTCGGCGGTCACACTCATGGTGGCAGCGCTCATAATTATTCCGACACGTCGGAATATATATCGCCAGGCCGTCGGTTTAAAGCCTGATACCTACCCCCGCGCCCGCATCAGCCGCGCCTTGTCCCGCGCCCAATCGCGGTCGGCGATTGCCTGGCGCTTATCCTGCTTCTGCTTGCCGGTGCCTACGCCGATCAGCACCTTGGCGCGGCCCTGATCGTTGAAGTGGATCTGCAGCGGCACCAGCGTCGCACCCTTCTTGGAGATCTCGCCCAGCAACTGGTTGATCTGCTTCTTTTTCAACAGCAGCTTGCGCGGTGCGCGCGGCTCAAACCGCGACAGCACGCCGCCCTGGTATTCCGGGATGTGGGCGTTGAACAGGTACACCTCGCCGTCGCGCTCGCCGGCCCAGGCCTCGCTGAGCGTGGCACGGCCGAGGCGCAGAGATTTCACCTCCGGCCCCTTCAGCACGATGCCGGCTTCCACCGTATCGCCGATGGCATAATCGAAACGGGCCTTGCGGTTCTGCGCGGCAACGCCGTGCGAGATCATGCCCTTCTTGCGTGGTTCAGCCATGGTCCTAAAGCCTTGCAGGCGCCGCCGGGGAAATCCCGTAACGGGCGCCTTGCAACGCCCGAAGCGGCGGTTAGTTCAACAGCCCGACCTGGGTCATCGCCGCCTTCACCTTTTCCTTCGTCGCCGGCATCAGCGGCGCCAGCGGCAGGCGGCAGCGCTCCGAGGTCTTGCCCAGCAGCGAGGCGGCATATTTCACCGGGCCCGGATTGGTCTCGGCAAACATCGCGTCGTGCAGCGGCACCAGGCGGTTCTGGATCGCCATCGCTTCGGCGTGGCGGCCTTCCATCCAGGCCGTCTGCATCTCACTGATCAGGCGCGGTGCAACGTTGCCCGACACGCTGATGCAGCCGACGCCGCCCGAGGCGTTGAAGGCCAGCGCGGTGTGATCCTCACCGGACAACTGGCAGAACTCCGTGCCACAGGCGATCGTGGTGTGCAGCGGGCGCGTCAGGTTGGCCGTTGCGTCCTTCACGCCGATGATATTGGGATGCTTCGCCAGCCGCGCCATGGTCTCGACGCTCATGTCAACGACGCTGCGCGGTGGGATGTTGTAGATGATGATCGGGATGTCGACCGAATCCGCGATCGTCTTGAAATGGAGGTACATGCCCTCCTGCGTCGGCTTATTGTAGTACGGCGTGACGATCAGCGTGGCGTCCGCGCCGGCTTCCTTGGCGTGGCGGGACAGCGCGATGGCCTCCTCCGTGCTGTTCGAACCGGCGCCGGCGATCACCGGAACGCGGCCCTTGGCGACCTCGATGGCGATTTCCACCACCCGCCGGTGTTCGTCATGCGATAGTGTCGGGCTCTCACCGGTGGTGCCGACCGGCACCACGGCGTGGGTGCCTTCCTTGATCTGCCAATCGACGAATTCGGCATAGGCTTTCTCGTCAACCGAACCATCTTCCCGCATGGGCGTGATCAACGCGACGAGCGATCCCTTGAACATGTTCCCTCTCCCGACCCGGAACCCCCAGATAAGCGTGGGAAGCTAGGCTTGAGACGATTAGGCCGCAAGTGTGATCGTCGGAGGGCGGCAATGCATCGCGGATGTGGGTGGCGCAATGCGGGTCTTCTACACGCAAACCGATGCCTGCGGCGGCGAACCGGGCTATAGATGATCACATGCGCGTATCGGTCTCGATTCTGCTTGCCGGCCTCGCCTCGCTTCTCGCGGCACAAGCCGCGCCGCCGGCACGCGCACAGGATGTCGGCTCCGCCACGATTGCGGCGATCCGCACCGATCGCTGGACTGACGCCCAGGCCGCTGCCTCACGCTTCGCCGACCCGGTGCCACAGAAGATCGTGCTGTATTACCGCCTTCGCGCCCCTGGCGCGGCGACGGCGACCGAGGTCGCGGATTTCATGCGGCTCAACCCGGATTGGCCGGCGCAGAACATCCTGCAGCGCCGCCGCGATGAGGCGATCGCGCTGGAACCGGACGACGCCATTGTCCTGGCGCAGTGCACGCCGAACAAGTCATTGCCGGCGCCGCTGCCGCCGGTTTCCCAGGGCCGGGCACTTCTGCGCTGCGCCGAGGCGTTGGCCAATGCTGGGCGCACCGGCGAGGCGAACCAGACCGCCCGCAGGGCGTGGGTCGAGGCGATCGACGACGCCGGAACCGAGACGCTGTTCCTCAACCGTTGGGCCGGCGTGCCCAGCAGTGAGGACCAATGGGCGCGCTTCCAGCGCCTGGCCTGGACCGATACCGCCGGTGCCACGCGCCAGGCCGCCCGTCTCGCCAATACGCAGCGTTCGGCAGCCGAGGCCAGGCTGGCGGTGCGACGCGACGACCCGGCGGCCGAGTCCCTGGTCGCCGCGCTGCCCGCCTCCTTCCGCGATGATCCTGGCCTGATGCTGGACAGAGCCAAGGCGGCGCGTCGCACGGACCGGATCGCTGACGCGCTGGCGCTGTGGCAGTCCGGCGGCGCCCAGGCGCAGCGCGCCGCGCCCGATCACGCAGCAGCGTTCTGGACAGAGCGGAACCTCATTGCCCGGCGCCTGATCAAGGACGGCAACGCCGCCGGCGCTTATTCGGTCACCGCCGGCAACAGCCCGGCCGCCGGCGAGACTCTGGTTGATGGCCAGTTCCTGGCGGGCTTCATCGCGCTGCGCCTGCTGAAGGATCCGGTGAAGGCGACGACCCATTTCCAGGCGCTGGCCGAAGCCTCACCTGCCGTCATTACTCAAGGCCGCGCGCATTACTGGCTGGCACGCGCCGCCGCCGCGTCAGGGGCCGATCCCAAGCCGGAATACGCCAAGGCCGCCGCGTGGGTGACGACCTACTACGGGCAGCTGGCCGCCCTGGCGCTGGGCGATTCCAGCGCCGGCCTGGCCGCGCGCATCCGCGACGTACGGGATCCCGGCTGGACGGCCGACACCGCGCAGGCTTTCGCCGGGCACGAGGTGATGCGAGCGGCCGCCTGGCTGATCGCGTGGGGCGACACGACCCGCGCCCGCCAGTTCCTGCTGCGCATGGACGAGATCGCGCCGATTACGCAGGAGCGTATGCTGACGGCGGCGTTCGCCGCACAGGTGGGAATGATCGAGCCCTCGGTCTGGATCACACGACGCATGGGCCGCGACGGCGTGATGGTACCGAATCTGGGATGGCCACGGCCCTACAACCCGCCGGCACCGCCCGATCCGGCATTCTCGTTGGGCATCATGCGGCAGGAGAGCAATTTCGATATTGCCGCTGTCAGTTCCTCGGGCGCGCGCGGCCTGATGCAGCTCATGCCGCCCACCGCCAGCTACGTCGCCAAGCGGCTCGGTGTGCCGGTGTCCATCCCCAGCCTGACGGTAGATGCCAACGCGAACATGCGCCTCGGCACTGCGTATCTGCAGGAGGTGCTGGACAAGTTCGACGGCTACCTGCCGCTGGCGGCGGCGGCGTATAACGCCGGTCCGCACCGGGTGTCGCAGTGGCTGACAGAGAACGGCGACCCGCGCACCGGCCCGGTCGACATGGTGGATTGGGTCGAACTGATTCCAATCAGCGAGACCCGTAACTACGTGCAGCGGGTGGTGGAGAATACGGCGATCTATCGGGCGCAACAGCAGGACAATACACCGGTGCTGCAGGGTTCATGGACCCGCTGATCCACGCGATCAGAGCCTGGGATGGACTGATGCTGGAAGTCCGCGAATGGCCCGGTGATCCCGCGTTGCCGCCGGTGCTGGGCCTGCCTGGCCTGGTACGTCCCGGCGCGGATTTCGAGGGGCTCGCCGAAGCGCTGGCCGGACGACGCCTGGTGACGCTGGATTATGCCGGCCGTGGTGGCTCGGCGCGGGCACGGTCGGTGGGCCGGTACGCGCCGGAGGCCTGTGTGCGCGACATCCTGGACGTTGCCGCGGCGCTGCACGTCCACCACACGATTGCTGTCGGCACGTCCTTCGGTGGTTTCATGGCGATGGGACTGGCCGTGATGCGGCCCGGGCTACTGTGCGGGGTGGTGCTGAACGACGTCGGCCCGGAACTGGGTGGCGAGGGTGATGCGTTTGTCCGCGACTTCGTCGGCCGCGACCCTGCGCTGGCGAGTCTCGATGACTGCGTTGCCTATCTGCAGGCGCATCTGCCACCGCTGTCGCTGCACACCGAAGCAGCGTGGCGCCGAGCCGCGGAGCTGACCTATGCGCCAGGAGAGGACGGGCGCTGGCATCCGCGGTGGGACACGCGTATCGCGACGATGCTGGATGCGCCGCGGCCCGACCTGTGGCCGCTGTTCGGTGCCCTGGCGCATCTGCCCGTGCTGCTGCTGCGAGGCGCCGTCAGCAACATCCTGCTGCCGGAGACGGTGACGCGTATGCAGGCGCTGCAACCTGATATGGCTTATGCCGAGGTGCCCGCGGTCGGTCATGCGCCGATCCTGACGGAACCCGAGGCACTCGCGGCAATCCGCGGCTTCCTGGAGCGAGTACACTGATATTTGCCCGATGGATCGCCGGCGGGGCTGGTGCCGGTTTCGCGCCTGTTGCCCCGGGCACGGTCGCCTCGGTGGCCGCACTGCTGACCGGCGCGGTGATGCTGCTGGTGTCGCCCTGGCTGGTACTGCTGGCCGCGGCGCTGGCCACCGGCGCCGGAGTCTTGGCGCTGCGGCGCGTACGGGTGGAGGGCGATCCCGGCTGGGTGGTGATCGACGAGTTCGCGGGCCAATGGCTGGCGCTGGTGGCGTTGCCGGGGCCATCGGTTCTTGGCTTGGTCGCCGCGTTTGCACTGTTCCGGGTGCTGGATATCGCCAAGCCGGGACCGGTCGGATGGGCCGACCGTCAGCACGGAATATTCGGGATCATGATGGACGATGTGATTGCCGGCGCCATCGTTGCCGTGGTGCTGGGGGTCGTGAGGCTGGCGTGGCCCAGGTTGCTGGGTTGAGGATTTCCGGGCGCACCGGTCGGTCGCAACGGACACAACAGCAGCGCACGACCGTAAGGGCCTGGTGGCCGGCTTCTACGCCGTCGTTGCCCCCGCGGACGTGCTGTCCCAGCAGGTCACGGCGGTAGCAAGTCGCGCGGCCATCGGGGGTGGTTCTCTGCCCGGTGGGCGCTCTGCCCGAGCGGACCGGCCGATGCCGCGAGACGGGCATGAGAGACGGGCAAGATTGCCAAGTGCGGCGCTCTCGGTCCTGATGCGTGAGCCGGTCGGCCGCCGGCCTGATGTCGGGTGATCAGGGACCACCAACGGGCTGGATGCCAGGCCACGGAAGGCGTGAATGAAATTCTGGTTGAAGATGCCCCGTGGCGGCAGGATTCCGACCACCGGCGACGCGCGCCCGGCCGCAAGCGCACGATCGGGTTGGCCGCTCCTGCTCTCCAACAGCCCTGATTTCTGGCGGTTGTGGTCCGTCGGTCTTGTGGTCTTCACCGTGCGCTGGCTGGAGACTGTTGCGATAGGGGTATTCGTCTACCAGGAAAGCCAGTCCGCGTTTCTCGTTGCCATGATGACCATGCTGCGCCTGTTACCCATGGGATTGTTCGGCGTGTTCATTGGGGCATGGGTCGAGAAGATCGACCGGCGCCTCATTCTGATCCTTGTCGTGGCGCTCATGCTGACGACGTCTGCTTCACTGGGGCTCCTGGCCTATAGCGGCCACCTGATGATCTGGCATCTCGCGGTCGCGAGTTTTCTCAACGGCCTGGCCTGGGCGACGGACAATCCGGTTCGGCGCGTCATGATCGGCGACGTCGTTGGCGGCACCCAGATGGGCACCGCGATGTCGCTCGACGTGGGCGCCAACAACGCGAGCCGCATGGTTGGGCCAACCATCGGCGGATTTCTGCTCGCCGGCGTCGGCATGGAAGGCGTCTTCGTTCTCAGTGTCACGCTGTACACGTTTTCCCTGTACGCCGCGTTTCGTGTGCGTTACCGCGACCCGGCACCGGTCAGCTCGATCCCTGTTCTGACGCGCATAGCCGAAGGCTTGCGACTGGTGCGCAACGACCGGCGCCTGGCAGGCACGTTGATCGTTACGGTCATCTACAATGTATTCGGATGGCCTTTTACCAGCATGATCCCGGTCATCGGCCAAAGTCACCTGGGCCTGGGGGCAGAGGGCATCGGCGTACTGGCCAGCATGGATGGTATCGGCGCGTTTCTCGGCGCCCTGATCCTGACGCTGTTCCTGAAACCTGCCTGGTACGCCCGCGCTTACCTCGGCGGCGTGATCATCTACATGGTCATGCTGATCGTGTTCGCGCTGGCGCCGTCGACATCGCTCGCCAGTGGCGCGCTGCTGCTCACCGGACTCGGAGGCGCCGGCTTCAGCACGATGCAGGCGACGCTGGTCTACCTTGCCGCGCCCGTTGAAATGCGCTCGCGTGTTCTCGGCATATTGTCGGTTTGTATTGGCATCGGTCCGATCGGGTTTATTGGCCTGGGGCTGCTTGCGGATGGGATTGGCGCGCAATGGGCCACGACGGCGTCGGGAATTGCCGGCCTGCTGTGCATGGCGATGACCTGGTCCTATTGGCGCCACATCTGACGGCCCCGCAATCGTGATCAGGCACAGGGCGACGCGGCAGCACTATCCCTCCAGCGGCCGCGACGCGATCCACGCGCTCACCTCGTCGTAGTAGTTCTCCACGTAATACTCGGCGATCTCATCCGCCGTCGTCAGCCAAACGCCCTCATGCCCCAGGACGTAGCTAAGCGCCTCATCCAGATACTTTGCCGCGTTCGGGCGACCGATATTGTGCGGGTGCAGGGACAGGCACATGACGCGGCCGTTGTGCTCTCCCTCACGGTACAGGACGTCGAACTGGTCCTTGATCATCTGCAGGAAGTAATCGGCCTCGCGGTTCCAGGCCAGCATCCCGGCGTCGTTCGTCTGGCCGGTGTACGGGACATAGACGAACTTCTGGCCGCCACGGACCTTAATCGGCCAGGGCTGGTCATCGATGATCCAGGACGTGTGATACAGGCATCCGGCCTCGGCCATCAGGTCGTCGGTCCGCGCGGTATAGCCGGCGCCGCCGCCGAGGCGGCCTTTCAGGTCCTTGCCGGTCATTGCCTTGACGTGATCGATGAAGTCACGCCAGTAGGCCCGCTCCTGCTCCTCTGTCAGGTCGTAGATCGGGCGGCTGTTGTAGAGCCCATGCGCCATGTACCGCCAATCGGCGGCGATCATGGCATCCTTGATCTCCGGGAAATGGTCCAGGATTTCCAGGTTGAGGCAACAGCAGGCTCTGACCTTGTGCTTGTTCAACACGTCCAGCATCCGCCAGAACCCGACACGGTTGCCGTAGTCCATTCGCGCGTAGAACGGGACATCCGGTTGCGTCGGCCGGTTTTCCGGCAGGTATTCGAAATGCTCCATATTTGGCGCGACCCAGAAGGCGACGCGCGCGTTATTGGGCCAGCGGATGATCGGACGATCGTTGAGCGGAGCGTAGGCGAAACGATGCGGGGCCAGTGACATGGGACTGTCTCCTGCGGTCAGGCGGTGGCCGTGCGAAAGGCGTCGATGATCTGCGCGCCGGTGGCCTTCCAGACGCCCTGCCGAGCGCAGATGTGGCCCAGCACCTCGTCGAGGTGCCGGATGCGCCATGGCTGACCCATGATCCACGGGTGCAGGTTCAGCACCATCATCCGACCGGTCGTTGCGCCGTCGGCATACAGCCCGTCGAACCAATCGCGCCACAGCAGGTTCACCTCGTTGATCGTACGGCGGCCGTGCAGGTGGATGTAGTTGTCATCAAGGAACGCGTTCACGCCCAGCGAATACAGCTCCCCGGTCTTCGGGGTCATGCGATAGGGCTGTTCGTCGTTGCCCCAGTCGCAGAGGTAACGAATACCTTGCGCGGCTAACAAGTTTGGTGTGTTGGGCGTTTCCTGGAACTCCGGACCCGACCAGCCGATGGGCCGTGTGCCGGTCGCCTTCTCCACCGCGTCGATCGACGATTGGATATAGGCGCGCTCCTCATCCTCGCTCATGCCGATATGGATGATCTGCCGGCGGGTCAGGCCATGCGCGATGAACTCGGCCCTACGCTTCAGCCCTTCCTTCACCAGTGTCGGATAATGATCGGCCACTGCCTTGTCCAAGGCGAGGGTCGGCGTGATCCCATACTTGTCGAGCAGGTCGAAGATCCGGAAGACGCCGACGCGGTTGCCGTATTCATGGTTGCCATGCCCGCCGATATCCGGCCAGGCGGGTTGGTTGCCGGTCCACAGACCTTCCGGGCCGCCCATCGGACTGACCGGCAGCGGATTGCCGGGCGGGATTTCCCAGTCCCAATGCTCCAGGTTCACGATCACCGCCAGCGCGACGCGCGCGCCGCCCGGCCAGCGCAGCACCGGCCTCGTAACGATCGGGGACCAGGGATAGAAATCCTGATCCATACCGTATTCACGCCTGGCTGGCATTGCCTGTGCCTCCTTTGCGGGACCGGGTTGCGTTCCGGCCTCAGGTGGGACGGGAATTTTGGTACCGGAATGAGAGCCGCATTGCCGGCGACTCTATCCTCAGGTCGGGCGGATACCAATTGCCCTGCAGAGTGCCCTGGCGGTGCTGGGCGCCGCGGACATGCAAATTCATGGCAATGGTGTTCCAGTCGGCCAACCAGTCGGTCGCTCGGTCAGTGTCAGCAATCGCTGTGCCAGTTCTGGGTGACAGCAGTCATCGCTCCGAATGGGCTGTGGCAACGGGCAAGGTTGCGCATCCCCGGACGTCGAGAGGTCGGTTGGCGACACCCCAGCCGCTCAATATGTAGCCGGCTCAGGTACAAAAGATAAAGATCGCCTAATATGCCGCCAAATTTGCTTCGTCTCGCACGATAATTGATCATATGGCGAGGAGGTCAACGAAGTCTCCATACCAGGTCTGGCGCGGCGTTGAGGTCGGCAAACGCCAACTCGAAGGCCGATGCTTATACGCAAAGGCCAAGCGGACATCTGAGCGCATGGCCCTTGAAGGCCGTTCGCAACGTGCGCCTGGCCTGATCCCATCGCCGGCACAGTCGCTGCGTCCCTCGCATACGTGCCGGCGCTGACATACGCTGTTCCGCCATGGCTGGTCCGGCGTTTGCAACCCCGGGCAGACGCCGCTGCACCAACCGAAAGATATGCGCATGTCCTCACCAGAGAGCCCCGCACCCAGCCGCGAAACAATCGCCACGCTCGTCGCACAGGCCGGCCTCACCCCCGGGCCGGAGCAGTTCGACGAGATCTGCGATGCCTATCCGCACGTGGTGGCCATGGTGAAGCGCCTGCACACAGATTTCGCCTTCGCGGACGAGCCGGCGCACGTCTTCGTCCCGACCAAATTCTGAGGTGACGCGGTGATCGATAAGCATCTCCTGACCATCGCCGCGATCGGTCGCCTCTACCGGTCGCGGGCGCTGTCGCCGGTCGAACTGACGAAGACCTACCTCGCGCGCATTGAAGCGCTCGACGACAAGCTCGTCAGCTTTGTGCTGCCGACACCAGAGCGCGCGCTCGCCGATGCACGGCGTGCGGAGGACGAATTCACACGTGGGATCGATCGCGGTCCCATGCAGGGCGTGCCGTACTGCCTGAAGGACATTGTCGAGACGGCAGGCATCCGCACGACCGGCCAGTCGCGCCTGCTTGCGGAGCACGTCCCGGCCGAGGACGCGACCGTGGAATCGCGGCTGCGCGCCGGCGGTGGTGTCATGCTCGGCAAGAACACGACATGGGAATTTGCCCATGGCGGTCCGTCCTGGGACGTCTTCGCGCCACCCGCGCATAATCCCTGGAACCTGGACCATCACCCCGCTGGCTCGTCTTCCGGCTCCGCCGCGGCGGTGGCAGCCGGGTTCGCGGCCGGCACGATCGGGTCAGACACCGGCGGATCGATCCGCCAGCCTGCGGCGGCCTGCGGCATCGCAGGACTGAAGCCGACCTATGGACGGGTCAGCCGCAAGGGCGTGCTGCCGAACTGCTTCAGCCACGACCATGTCGGTCCGCTCGCCTGGACAACGGAAGACGTGGCCCTGATGATGAACGTTGTCGCCGGCCATGATCCCGGCGATCCCGGGAGCGTCGACCTGCCCGTGCCGGACTACACCACCGCACTCTCCGGCGATTGCAAAGGCCTCACCATCGGCGTGCCATACGCCTGGCTCGATGAAGCGAAAACCAGCGCCGAAACGCGGGACGCCATGGAGGCGGCGCTGGGCGTGCTGCGCGCATTGGGCGCCGCGGTCGTTCCGGTAACGCTGTCGCCGCTGCTCGCCTATTCGGACTCCAAGCGCGTCATCGCGATGTCAGAACTGTTCAGCATCCATCAGAAGACGTTGCGTGAGCGGCCGGACCTGCTCGGCGCGAGCCTGCGCTACCGCATTCAGTGCGGTGCGCTGCTGCGCGCCGAGGATTACGTACAGGCGATGCGCATGCGCACCAAACTCACCACCGAGATGCAGGCGCTGTTCCGCACGGTCGACCTGTTGGTGATGCCGTCCGGCGAGCCGGCGGGAAAGCTTGAACCGACCCCGCACGCAGGGCTGTTTACGCAAAGTTCGTGGACCACCCCGTTCAACACCACAGGGAATCCGGCGCTGTCGATCTGCATGGGGTTCGCCGCCAACGGCCTGCCACAATCGCTGCAGATCGCTGGCCGTCTGTTCGACGAGGCGACAGTGCTGCGCGCCGGTGATGCCTATGAGAAGGCAACGCCCTGGCGCGATCGCCGCCCGGAGATTGCCGCACCGCTGGAAAGCCAAACCGCATGACCGACAGGCCCGGAGTGTCCGATGACCAGTCCCCATGAACTGACGATCGCCGAGGCCGCACGGTTGATCGCGGCCCGCAAGCTGTCCCCGGTCGAGCTGACGCGCGCCTGCGTCGCCCGCGTGAAGGCGCTCGACGGCAAGCTGAATGCCTTCATCCTGTTGCTGGAGGAAAGCGCGCTGGCCGAAGCCGCGGCGGCCGAGGCAGAGATCACGGCCGGACGCTATCGCGGAAAGCTGCATGGCATCCCGATCGGGCTCAAGGACATCTACAGCACAAAAGGCATCGCCACGACCGGGCACTCGGCGCTGATGAGGGACAACATCCCGGCCGAGGACGCCCACACAGTGGCGCTGCTGCGCCAGGCCGGTGCCGTGATCCTGGGCAAGCTGTCGACGCATGAGTTTGCCACGGGTGGCCCGTCCTTCGACCTGCCCTGGCCGCCGGCCCGCAACCCCTGGGACCTCTCGCGGATGCCAGGCGGCTCATCCTCGGGCTCCGGGGCGGCCGTGGCCGCCGCGCTGTGCCCCGGCGCGATGGGCTCCGACACCGGCGGGTCGATCCGCTTTCCGGCGGCGATGTGCGGCATTGCCGGCCATAAGCCGACTTATGGCCTGGTCAGCCGGCGCGGGATCATGCCCCTGTCCTTCAGCCTGGACCACGCCGGACCACTGTGCTGGACCAGCGAGGACTGCGCGCTGATGATGGACGTGCTGGCCGGCTATGATCCGCTGGATCCAGGCAGCGCCGACGTGTCCAAGCCCGATTTCTCGGCGATCACGCCGAACATCAAGGGCATGACCATCGGCGCCATCCGGCATTTCCACGAAGAGGATGACCCGTGCGACCCGGAGGTGGCCGCCGCCTTCGACGCCTCGGTGAAGACGCTGGAGTCGCTGGGTGCAACCGTGCGGACCATCAGCGTCTCACCGCTGCAGCACTATAACGATGTCGGCAATGTCATCCTGCGCGCCGAAGCCTACTCTATCCACGAGCGCCACCTGACGCGGACGCCCATGCTCTACGGTGCGCTTGGCCGGCGGCGCCTGGCAGCGGGCGCGTTCCTGCGTGCGTCCGATTACGTCAGCGCACTGCGGCACCGGTCGCGGCTGGTGGCAGAGATGGCTGCGGCCATGGCGGCGTGCGATGCGGTCATCACCACGGGTTGGCCCAGCGCGGCGCCCGAACTCAGCGAGAACGCAATGGTCCGTGGACCCATGCCAACCATGGTGTTCAATGTCACCGGCAGCCCGGCCTTGTCCATCTGCAACGGGTTCACGGCGTCCGGATTGCCGCTGGCGCTGCAGATTGCGGGCAAGCCGTTCGCCGACCCGACTGTGCTGTCGATTGGACATGCACTCGAACGCGCGACTGCATTCCGATCGATGCGTCCGGCGTTCGCAACCGAGGCGGCAACGGCCGCCTGACGCAGCACTATCACAAGGGAACAGACTATGCCGACGCCAGGTTTTGTACAACGGATGGCCGAACTGGGGCTGAATTTTCCTGCCGAAGAACTCGACGCTTTTGAAAGTTTCGTTACGGATTTGGAGCGCGCTGCGTCCTTTGTCAGGAAGATCGACAGAAGCTTTGCTGAAGAGCCGAGCAACGTGTTCGATCCCGCATCGGTCGCCCTGACGAGGACAGCGTAATTCAGTTGCAATTCTGCATCGGAATGACGGGGTTCGGATGCTGGAGATCGCCCGGCGACGCTGTCAGACGGCCCGCAGATTGTCACGCAGCGTGACGTACTTGTATCCCGTTTGCACCACGCCAGGTTTCGCAGCTGCTCCCGCCGTTTCAGGTCGAGGTTTGACAACGGCTCGTCCAGCAGCAGCGCCGGACGCAGATGACATAGGGGGCGGCCAGTCCTGCGCCAAGCACGGAACGACGCGTAATCGTTCTGCTGAAGGATGATCCCATCATCGCCGGGCTCAAGCTGCAATCGGTTCCGGCGTTGCCATCAGCGGCACGTCGCCTTCCAGGGTCGTACGATACATGATGCGCACGTGCCTCTCATCATCGAAACCTGTCGCGCAATGCTGGGTGCAGCGATTGTCCCACAGCACGGCGTCGCCCACCCTCCACGCCTGACGGAAGATGAAACGCGGTTGCTGCGCAAACGCCACCAGGTATTGGATCAGCGCCCGTCCTTCCGCCTGCGGCATGCCTTCGATGTCGCAGGCCCAGCGGCCAAGATAGAGCGACGTGCGGCCGCTGCGCGGATGCCGGCGCAGCAGCGGATGATACACATCCGGCCGCTCCAGCTTCTGTTGCTCCGTCAACGGCGGCAACAGGGGATAATGCACGTTGTGCAGGTCGATACGGCTGAATCGCGCGCGCTTGCCTGCCAACTGCCGTTTCACGTCCGCAGGCAGCGCCGCGTACACCGAGTACATGTCCACAAACAGCGTATCGCCGCGCTCCGGCGGCACTTCGATGGCGTAAAGAAATGAGCCGGCGTTGGGAATTTGCTTGTCCTCACCGTCAGTATGAAATCCCTCGCCGGCACGCTTCAGCCCGATCGGCTTGCCGTCTTTTATTGCGTTTGAGACCACGAACACCTCGGGCCAGCCTGGCAGCGTCGCATTCAGATGTTCCTTCATGATGTGCAGCGGGCCGAACCGCCTGGTGAAGGCAACGTGCTGGTCCGGCGTCATCGTCAGGCCGCGGAACAGCAGAATGGAATACTTGAACCACGCTTCCTCAATCCGGCGGAACTCTGCATCGTTGACCTGCAGGTCCGGCGGGACGCCGACGACTTCGGCGCCGAAGGTTCCATGCAGCGGCCTGAATTCCATCGAACAAACCTCCTGTTCCGTCGCGTTCAGCGCTTTGCCATGATCTCCCGGATGCGGGCATTGGTTCCGTTGATATCCGGAAGCTTTTCGCCTGCCGCGATGCGCGGAAAGCGGATGCGCTCCTCACGCTGCATCTCGATCGCTCGCTGCGCGGCATCCGTGATCTGATCGGGCTTCAGCACCAGCACGCCGTTTTCGTCGGCCAGGATTGCGTCGCCGGGCTCTACCGCAACGCCGCCGCACGAGATGGGGATGCAGAAGTCGCCCTGCTCGAACTGGCGTTTGCACGTGACGACGGACAGGCCGCGCGCCCACACCGGCAGGCCAAATTCGCGCAGTTCCTGCACGTCGGTTGCCATCCCGTCGACGATGATGCCGATGCAGCCGGCCGCCTTGGCGGCGAACGCAACGCCACCGCCGCACGCGGCGTGACGCAGGTCGCCGGCGCGGTCCACCACCAGGATGTCGCCAGGACGAAGCTGGCCCAGCGCGTAATGTATAATGGTTGTGTCAGCACCGTAGCATCGTGCCGTGACCGCCGTGCCGGCGATGCGGACATAACCCGGCGTCAGCAACCGAACAGCGGGATCCATGAAGCCGGTGTGCAGGAAATGCCCGATCGTTGCTGGTTCAGCATCCTGGAGCAGGGTCAACATCTCCGGGGCGACGGGCGCCGGAAGCGGATTCAAGGTGAACATCCAGACGCCTCCAACCAGACCGACGTGATGACAAACGGTCCAGTGAAAGCGCACTGTTGTCAAGCAACCGGCGTCGGTGACATATCAAAATGTCTGCCGGGGGTAGCGCGTGCATTGTCCGCCTCTGCCAGCGATCGCTGTGCATGCTAATGCCTCGTTGGCGGCGTAGGCCGATTTCGCTCCAATCCGGTGGAATGGCCCGAGCACAAGGCCCGACGCCAAGATGCCGTCATAGGGTTGGCGCGCCTTGGCCGCACCAACCAGGCGCCGCCCGTGGCGTTGGCGCCGACCCGCGTATCGGGGCGGCTGACATGGCAAGACGTTACGAACGTCGTGCGCGAAGAGGCCAGGATGCCAAGCGGCAGGTCGGGGCAGGCTTGCGCTCTCCGCTTCTTGGTTGAGACGGCCGAGCCAATGTGTCGCGAGGCAAATGACGGAGCGACGCGACGGGGTATGCGACGGCAGCGCCCTGGCTCCGGTACTGGCGCGCCGGCCGGACGGCCTCTCCGGCCCGCATTGCGGGCTGGAGCGCGGCTGCGAGGCTGGCTGTACCCTGGCGTCTCCGTGCGCGTGCGACGGCTGGCTTGGCTGACCGAGCGGATAATTGCGGAGGGGCGAAAGTCGGTCCGTCGTCCGTTACCAGGTCAGGATCGTTGACAGAACAAGCCCCTGTCCCTGCGCGTCGCGCGTCAGACCGGCAGTGGTCGCAGTGGTGCCCGCGCCGAGGCTGTTGGTAGCGAAGTTGAACCCGCCTTGGTGACGTTGGGCGTAGGTATACTCCGCCAACAGTTGCAAACCAGGCGCCACGCGATAGGTGCCGCCAACGACAACGCCGAACTCATGCCGCTGCGTCAGGCCAGTTAATTGCGCCGCCCCCTGCGAGTTGGCCCACGCGACTTGCACCCCGGCCACCAAGGGTCCATTGGCATAGGTCAGCCCGGTGACGAGCGCATTCATCGGCGCGCCGCCGGTGGGACGCATGGCAAGCTGGCCGTTGACGGCCCCACCAATGTAGTCCGCAGCCAGTGTGACGTTCATCGCGGTGACCGCGGCACCAAACTTGTAGAAGTTGAGATTGTCGTATCGCAGAGTCTGCACCCCTGCCCCGGTTGCACGAGCCCCGGCCGGCGTGGTGTAGGCGCTGGTGGTGAGCTCTTCCTTGCCAGCCGTTTCGTAGAACCCATAGGCCTTGACGTCCACGGCGCCGAACGTCTGCTGGAAGCGCAGGCCGAACCCGACCTGATTGTACCAGCGGGTCGCATCGTTGCCCGATGTCACGGCAATGCAACTGGGCCCAGCCTGGTTACAACCGACGCCAGCGCCGGTCATCTGATAGGCGTTGCCCATGTTGGGTGCGTACTGCGCCGCGAAGTCAAAACCATAGACCTGGGGCGACAGGTAGACGACCTTGGCGTTGGTGTACTCCGCGCCAGCCTGATTGATCCAGACCCAGGTGATCGGGATACCGGACGGCGCCAGAGTCGAGAATCCAGAGCTGCCTTGTAAGGCGCCAATGCCTGCGTCGAAACACTGCGACGTGAAAATGCACGGGTCGAACAGGTTCAACACACCGTCCGTCTGGCCGAGCCGGAACAAGCCGACCGGATCAGACGCGATATAGGTGAAGGCGCGGCGTACATACAGCGTCTGCTGTGTATTGTTGCCGCCGGGGGAATTGGCGACCCCCGCCGCGGCCGCGCCGGTCAGGCCGTTCGGCACCGGCGACGAGCGATCGGCAACGCCAAAGTTCTGACGGATTTCGGCCGACGCGCCATAGCGCAGGCCGTTCGACGATACGCCATCGAATCCGGGATACAGACGGAGGTATGAACCGACGCCGACCGGGTTCAGCTTGTATCCGGTTGGCGCACCGTTGTTGCCGTTACTGACATCCGCATTGGTGAAGATGGCGGCAAAATCGACTTCGACCCGGCCGTTCAGGCGAATGACGATAGTACCGGGTGTAGGAACGGCATTCACATTTGGCGCATAGATTGTGCTGAGCTGACCTGCTGCCGCGCCGCCGGTGGGGGTGTTGGCAATACCCCATGCGTTATTATTGTTGTTGGCGGCTGGTCCAGCACCGTATTTCGCAACCCACTGACCCTGCGACGGGTTGGGAGCCGGTAGGCCGTCAGCCTGCGCCTGAGCAGCCCCGGCAGTAACAGCCGCGACACTCGCCAAAAGCAGTTTGCGCACTTAAGAATCCTTTAGTCTTTGTACAAATGAGCCGCTTAACTCGCAGCCGACAAAACGCTTGCCGGACGAGCGGTGGCAATGGCCGATTCCTCTGATCTACTGGCTTCGCTACGTGGCGACAATTTCTGTCGTCATGATTTTTGTATGACAGGCGGACGCGCGGACGCTTCGCAACGTCCGCGGAGACTCCGGCGGTGACCGTCTGTATGTGAAATGGATATTTTGCCGCCTCAGTGCAGGCGGATTCGCCCCTGCCGATCCCGCTTCGACACCGCATCGGTCGCGGCCGGTTCGGCCGGTGGCGGAGCCTGTTCTCATGGCGCCGTGATGTGCTTGCTGGCGTGAGGCGTAATCGTTCGTGCGTCAAGGTTGGGACGCCATGGCGAGAACGCTTGCCGGTCAGGCGCACGGCGGCATGGCACGAGGCTTTGGCTAAGCGTTGATTGAGAGAGCGTTCTACGACGAGCCCGGCCGGTTGGTTACCGGCTCCTACATGGGTCATGTGCTACCGCGCGTGATCGATTTCTCGTCGCATTGTTTCGGAATCAACAGGATCTTGGCGCGCACGGCTGAACAGGAAGACGGCCGACGGGATAAAGTCCGCACCGACATACGATGTGAAGGTATCAGCCTCGCCGCGCGGGCCGTTCCGGCGCCCGCGCGTGGGAGCCGCCGTGCTCCGGCCACTCCCACTCCTCGCGATCCGGACTATCCACGTCGATGCCTGCGGCACGCAGCGTGTCGCGATAGTCCTCGGCGTTGTCCAGTGGCTTGTAGCCGAGAAAATCCCAGTTAGGGTCGTGTGTCTTCAACCGCGTGTTGGCGGAGTAGCCGTTGACGATCAGGCAGCCGGGATCGGGGTGCCGCAGCGATGCGTCAACCAGGCGGGCGACGTCGCCGGGGCTCAGCCACGTTGCCAGTGAGCGCTGATCGATCGGTTTCGTCCGATACGTGCCGATGCGCAGCGAGACCGACCGGATGCCGTGCCGGTCGTAGTAGGTCTGTAGCATGGTTTCCCCAAACACTTTGAACGCGCCATACAGGCTGTCCGGGCGTGGCGGCAGGGCAGGCGTGACGCGTTCGGTGATCGGGTAGCAGCCGAAGGCGTGGTTGCTGCTGGCGAAGACGATACGCTCCACACCGCCCAGTCGGGCGGTTTCGAAGACGTCAAAAAGGCCTCGTACGTTGACGCGAAACAGGTCCTCCAAGGTGTAGTCCCCCAGCACGCCGGCCAGGTGCACAACCGCCCTAACGCCGTGCATGGCCGCTTCCATGGCGGCACGATCGGCGACGTCGGCAACGACCGTCTGCTCGTTTGCGGACTGCGGCTGGAACGGCTTGATGTCCACCAACCGCAGGTGCCGCCAATGTGCACGTAGTCCGTCACGGAGTGCCGTCCCAATTGCGCCCGCCGCGCCGGTGATGAGAACGATGTCCCTTTGTGGATCGAGCATGATCACCCCTCCCCTTGCGTCCGCTGCCCCGGCACGTGCCCGGTATGGCGCGTCGGGCGGGCGAGCTTCGCTCAATGTGAGCGTCGCGACCAGGGGCGGGTGGGGCGGAAGCCGGTTCTGCAACAGCTTCCGCATATGACTGTTGATACGCCTTCGCGGAACGGGCCGCCGCTCGGGATTGTCCATGTGCAATGCCGGAGATCAACTGGATGCACTGCGTCCAGCGCTCCGGCACGATCGCTGCCGGGGTAACGCGATCAGAGGCTGAAGCGCCACTTCTCGGGCGGGTGATTTACGGGCCGACGCCGTTGGCGAGCCGAGAATTGATGTACGCGAAGGTCACCGCAGACCGCCACGGCAGATTCTCGACAGGCCGGTGCCAGCCGTACCAGGGTTGGCAAGTTCCTCGTCGGCGATGCTCCGCCGGATCAACAGACACCGTGTCCAAGTGCCGCTGGCATCTGGACTGACGTCCTTGGCGTCAAGATCGGCGAGTTCAAGGTAGGCGCAGTCATAGGCCCGCTTATCTTAAGTGCCTTCACCTGCGGACAGGCCTCGCCGGGTGGAAAGATCAAGTACGGTGGCAAGTGCCTCGGCCGTGCCAGGGCACTGGCGACGAGCCGGTGTCTAACCGCAATTGCATGACTGCCAGCGAGCATACCGGCAACCAGCGGGGCGACATTTCGTCGAGCCGAGGCGGGCATGAGGATGGGAGCCGCACGACCTTGAGGCTCGTCCTCTTGACTGCGTTACGCGCCTGCCAAGCCAGCGGCCTGTTTCGGAGGTGGCGCGTTCTGGTATGCGCCTGGGCGAGAGTCTGAGAATGGACTGTACGGCAACCGCCGCCGCATCGCGGCCTGCTCAGGCACCTCAAATCAGGTAAAGGCACACCCGGCCTTGGCGCCCAGGGCCCGGAAGATCATCGCCGCCGGACAGAAGCCCGTGACGCTGGCCTGGAGCATGTTCACGCCGACGAACAACGTCAGTAGGACGAACCAGGGGCTGATCCAGTACGTCAGCGCGACGCTCAGCAGGATCATGAAGCCGGCAAAGGCCATCACGGCGCGGTCGATCGACATTGTTGTTCTTCCTTCTGATTACAGGTGATTGCGGGTCCACTGCACGATCGCGTCGGCACCCATGGCGCCAGCTGATTGCGCAACGGGCTGTCCGTTACGGAAAAGGTACAGGGCGGGGATGCCGCGCACGCCAAGCCGGGCGCAGGTGGCCTGGGCGGTGTCGGCATTCAGCTTCAACAGGCGAACATTCGGCTCCAGCACGGCGGCAGCGCGCTCAAACTGCGGCGCCATGCTGCGGCACGGACCGCACCAGGGCGCCCAAACGTCAAGCAGGATCGGGACGCTGTCAGAGCGCAGATGCTTTTCCAGCCCTGCCTCGTCCACCTCGGTGGGATGTGCGGTGAAAAGCGGCGCCTTGCAGCCGCCGCAGCGGGCCGCCCCGGCCGGGCGGTCCGCCGGCACACGGTTCACCGTGGCGCAGGAGGGACAGACGATCTGGTTCGACGGGGACATGATACAACTTACTCCGCTGGGACTTTGACTTTTTGAATATCCAACCGGCTGAGCATGAATGTTTCATAAAAGGGCATGCTTTCGCCATGGCGTATCTTGCGGAGGAAGTATTTCTCGAAGGCCACCTTTGCAAGGTGGACCCATTTGCCTTTCGCCGACCAGTTCACGTTGCGCGGCGGAATCTGTGGTTGCGCGACAAAAGCCACCCCGCCGTCCCCGAAATCGGCCAGGCAGATGGCGTTCCAGGTGGCCTTGGCGTTCGGCCGCTCATTACGCAGCAGGCGGCGGATGTTCTGCGCGGTCGCCGTTACCATAGACTCGATCATGAAGCCGGTCTTCGGCGTGCCGACGGGCACCGGTGTCGGTCCGACAGGTGGTATGGCGACGCAGACGCCGATGCCGAAGACCTCGGGGTAGGTCGGATTCCGCTGATACTCGTCGATCACGACAAAGCCGCGCGGATTGACCAGCTTGTCGATGCCACGCAACGCCGCCACGCCGCGGAACGGTGGCAGGATCATCGAGAAGCCAAACGGCAGGGCGTGAGTCTTCACCAGAGTGCCGCTGTCATCCACCTGCTCGACGGTCATTTCATCCGCAGCGACCCGCTTGATCCGCGCGTTGGTGATCCATTGGATGTGACGGTTGCGGAACTCACTTTCCATCAACGACTTGGTGTCGCCGACGCCGTCCAGGCCGAGATGCCCAATATACGGCTCCGGCGTCACGAACGTCATTTTCACCTGGTCGCGGATGCGGCGCTTGCGGAGTTCCGTATCGACAATATAGGCGAATTCGTAGGCTGGGCCGAAGCAGGACGCGCCCTGCGCCGCGCCGATGATGATCGGCCGCGGGTTCTTGCAGAATTCCCCGAACGCCGCATGTGCCTGTTCGGCGTGGCTGACGTGGCAGATCGACTGCGTGTGGCCCTTCGGCCCAAGGCCTTCGATTTCATCGAAAGCCAGGTCGGGACCAGTGGCAATGATTAAGTAATCGTAGGTGACGACGGACCCGTCGTTCATGATGATCCGCTTCTGCTCGGGCTCAACCCGCTGCGCCCCCTGAGTCAGGAAGTTGACCTTCTTCCGAAGCATGACGGCGGTCACATCGGCCTCAATGTCACTGCGGCCTCGCCAGCCGACAGCGACCCAGGGATTCGAGGGAATGAAGTGGTAGCGCGGCTCCTCGCCGATCAGCGTCAGCCGGTCTTGCTTCCGTAACTCCGGCACGATTTCGTAAGTCGCCAGGATGCCTCCCAACCCGGCGCCAAGCACGACGATCTCAGCCATCTCCCTTATGCTCCCGTTATACGCTTCCAGCCGCTTGACAATATATTCGTAGAATCGTAGATACGCAATATGGAAAGTAAAGCAAAGCAAGCCCTGGATCCGAAACAGATGCAAGCCGCCGCCGAGCAGGCGAGTGAATTGCTGAAGTCGCTCGCCAACCGGCATCGGCTGTTGATCCTGTGTCAGCTGACGCAGGGCGAGCGGTCCGTCGGCGACCTGGCGGATTTCCTGAGCCTGCGCGACTCAACCGTCTCACAGCACCTGGCGCTGCTGCGAAAGGATGGGTTGGTGAGCGCGCGGCGCGACGGGCAGACCATCTGGTACTCGGTATCCAGCGACCCGGCGCAGCAGATTCTTGAAACCCTGTTCAATATCTTCTGTAAGCCGGCGACGCTGTGCAGCAGCGCGGCGCCGAAGCGGCGGCAGCAACCGAAAGCCCGACTGGCAGGAGCGCGGTGATGTTTTGGAAGCGCAAGACGACGAAAGATGCGAGCCCGATCAAGGAACTGACGCCGGCGCAGGTGCAGGAAGCCCTGGCGCAGGAGCGGATTGTCCTGGTCGATGTGCGCGAGCCCAATGAGCACGCGGCGGAGCAGATCAAGGGATCGCTGCTGAACGCGCTGTCCCGGTTCGACCCGTCGTCCCTGCCGACGGGAGATAAGCAGGTGGTGCTGTATTGCCGGTCGGGCATGCGATCGGCCAAGGCGTTGGCGCAGTGCCGGGCGGCCGGCTTGCCGGTCAACGCACACATGGCCGGCGGGATCATGGCCTGGAAACGGGCCGGGCTACCGACGGTCCCGCAGCAGCGATAACGCAGGGAAACATCCCATGACACGCCCGGTTTTGTTGCTCCTGGCGGCGCTCGCCGCCGGGGTGGGCAGCGCACGCGCCGAAACCGCCTTCACCGTGAAAAAGTCGGAGATCACCGACCAGAAAGCGGTATTCGCGACGGTCGAAAGCCCGAACGTGGTGCCGGCGCGGTCGCGGATCGGCGGCACCATCGCCAGCCTCTCCGTCAAGCAGGGCGATCTGGTGACGCCGGGGCAGGTGATCGCCGTCGTTGGCGATGAGAAACTGCTGCTGCAGATCAAGTCGCTGGACGCGCAGATTGCCGGGTTGCAGGCGACGCTGGCGCAGGCGCAGACCGATGTGGCGCGCGCTGAGACACTGGCAAAGCAGGGCGCCGGCACCCGCGTCTCACTCGACCAGGCCCGCACGGCGGTGGAGGTTGCCGGCGCCGCGTTGCGCGCCCGCACAGCCGAACGCGCGCTGGCCCAGCAGAACCTGGACGAGGGCCAGGTGCTGGCGCCGGTGCCGGGCCGCGTGCTGACGGTGCCGCTGACCCCGGGTACCGTGGTGCTGAACGGTGACGTGCTGGCGACCGTCGGCGAGCAGCCGTTCAAGTTGCGCCTGCGCGTCCCGGAGCGTCACGCGGTGACGTTGAAGACCGGCGACACGATCCGGATCGCACCGGACCAGCTTGGCGCCAAGGATGGTGTCGAAGGCAGGATCGCGCTGATCTACCCGAAGATCGAGGACGGTCGCGTCGTTGCCGATGCAACGGTATCGGATGTCGGTTCCTATTTCGTCGGCGACCGCATCCTGGTCTGGATCAACGCCGATGCGCGCCCGGGCTATGTCATTCCGGCCCCGTTCGTGCACACGCGCTTTGGCCTCGACTATGTGACGCTGCAGCGTCCGGACGGCAGCAGGATCGAGGTCCCTGTGCAGCGCGGTGACGCGCGCCCGGCACCAGGTATTCCGGACGGGCTGGAAATTCTCTCCGGCGTCGGCGCCGGCGATGTGTTGGTGAAATCATGAACCTCGGCGTCAACCTTGGTTTCTCGGGGCGTCTGACGCAGGCGACGATCCGGTCGCCGCTGACGCCGCTGTTCCTGCTGACGGCGCTTGCCGTCGGCCTGATTGCCCTGCTGACCATTCCGCGTGAGGAAGAACCGCAAATCAGTGTGCCGATGGTGGACATCACCGTCCGCGCCAACGGATTGAAGGCAGCGGACGCGGTCGAACTGGTCACCAAGCCGTTGGAGGCAATTCTCAAGCCGATTGCCGGCGTTGAGCACGTCTATAGCCAGACCCAGGACGACCAGGTGGTGGTGACGGTGCGCTTCGACGTCGGCACCAATGAGGACGACGCGGTGCTGCGCGTCCATGAGAAGATCAGGGCGAACTACGACAAGATCCCGATCGGCATTCCGGAGCCACTGATTGTCGGCCATGGCATCAATGACGTGGCGGTGGTGGTGCTGACGCTGTCGCCGGACCCGAAGGCGGCGGATCGATGGACGGACAAGGATCTGTACAACCTTGCCGGCAAGGTGCGGTCTGAACTGATCAAGGTCGACGACATCGGCACCTCCTACATCGTCGGCACGGCGCCCGAGGAAATCCGTGTCGAGCCCGATCCGGAAAAGCTGTCGCTGTTCGGCGTCACGCTGCAGCAACTGATCGGCAAGGTGCGTGATGCAAACCGCGAATTCGTGGCCGGCAGCGTGCGCGACGCCGGCCAGATGCGCAGCCTTGCTGCGGGACAGACTCTGCGCGGCGTGCCGGACATCAGCCTGCTTCTGCTGACCACACGCGACGGCCGCCCGGTCTATGTGCGCGACGTCGCCAAGGTTGTCATCGGGCCGAGCACGGCGGAGCAGCGGGTCTGGACGATGACTCCCGCTGGGACGCCCACGGGGACACCAGCGGGGACCCAGGCGGCTGCGGGATGGGATCGCGTGCCGGCGGTCAGCATTGCCTTCGCCAAGCGCGCCGGGGCCAACAACGTGGTGGTATCGCAGGCGGTGCTGGACCGCATGCAGACGCTGCGGGGCACGCTGATCCCGAATGACATTCGCGTCGAGGTCACCCGCGACTACGGCAAGACGGCCAACGACAAGGCCAACGAACTGCTGTTCCACCTCGCCCTGGCGACGGTGTCGATCGTCGTGCTGATCGCGCTTGCGGTGGGCTGGCGGGAGGCGGTGGTGACCCTGGTGGTCATTCCGACCACAATCCTGCTGACGCTGTTTTCTGCGCGCCTGATGGGCTACACGATCAATCGCGTCAGCCTGTTTGCGCTGATCTTTGCCATCGGCATCCTGGTCGATGACGCGATTGTCGTGGTGGAGAATATCGCCCGCCATTGGGCGATGCGCGACGGCCGTCCGCGTATCCAGGCGGCGATCGAGGCGGTGGCCGAGGTCGGCAATCCCACCATCGTTGCGACGCTGACGGTGATCGCGGCGCTGCTGCCAATGCTGTTCGTGTCGGGGCTGATGGGGCCGTACATGGCGCCAATCCCGGCCAATGCCTCGGCGGCGATGCTGTTCTCCTTCTTCGTCGCCATGGTGGTGGCGCCATGGTTGCTGGTAAAACTGACGCCGGACCGCGTGCAGCCCCATGCCGAAGACCCGCATGGCGAGGGCCGTCTTGGCCGGCTGTACCGCCGCGTCGCGGAACCGGTGCTAGCAAACCGAAAACGCGCCTGGACCTTCCTGATCGCGGTCGGCGTCACGATGATCGTCGCCTGCGTCCTGTTCTATACCGAATCGGTCACAGTGAAGCTGCTGCCGTTCGACAACAAGTCCGAGATTGCGGTGGTGCTGAAACTGCCCGAGGGCAGCAGCGTCGAGGACACCGAACGCGTCCTCTTCCAGGCCGCCGACATCGCTCGGACGTTGCCTGAGGTGCAGACCGTGCAGGCCTATGCCGGGACGTCCGCGCCATTCAACTTCAACGGCCTGGTACGGCATTCGTATATGCGGCAGTCGCCGGAACTTGGCGACCTGCAACTCAACCTACTGGACAAGGCGGACCGCAGCCGTGGCAGCCACGCCATCGCGCTCGATCTGCGGCAACGCCTGGCGACGCTGAAGCTGCCGGATGGCGCCACCTTGCAGGTGGTGGAGGTGCCGCCTGGACCGCCGGTGCTGGCGACGCTGCTGGCGGAAATCTACGGGCCCGACGCGCAGACGCGGCAGGCGGTTGCCGAGGAAACCAAGAAGCTGTTCCGCTCCGTGCCTTGCATCGTCGACGTGACCGACTCCTACGGCAAGCCACGGCCGCGGCTGCGCATCAGCATCAACCAGGATGAGCTGGAATATTTCGGCGTCGAGCAGAGCGACGTCTACGACACAATCCAGTCGCTGTTTGGCGGCGTGCCGGTAGGCTACTCGCATCGCGGCGCGGAACGCGACCCGATTGAGATCCGCATCGGCCTGCCGAAGAAAGATGGCAGTTGGGATCAACGCCTCGCGGCAACGCCCGTGCCGGCGAACACACTGCCTGGCAGCAAGACGGTAGTGGAACTCGGGCAGGTGGTGCGCGCCGACCGGGAAACCGGCTCGCCAGTGCTGTTCCGCCGCGACGGGCACTTTGCTGACATGGTGATGGCCGAACTCGCCGGCGCATTCGAGGCGCCGATCTACGGCATGTTTGCCGTTAACAAGGCGGTGGAGGCACACGATTGGGGCAAGCTGCCGAAGCCCACGATCAGCGTCCGCGGCCAACCGATGGATGAGGCGAAGCCGACCCTGCTGTGGGACGGGGAGTGGGAGATCACATACGTCACGTTCCGGGACATGGGCGGCGCGTTCGGCGTGGCGCTGCTGGGCATCTACATCCTGGTCGTGGCGCAGTTCCGCAGTTTCAAGCTGCCGCTGGTGATCCTGACGCCGATCCCGCTAACGCTGGTGGGCATTGTGCCGGGACACTGGCTGTTCCATGCGCCGTTCACCGCCACCTCGATGATCGGCTTCATTGCGCTGGCCGGCATTATCGTGCGCAACTCCATCCTGCTGGTGGATTTCGTGCGCCACAGTTCGCAGCCTGGCCTGACGCTGCGCGCGGTGCTGCTGGAGGCAGGGGCGATCCGCTTCAAGCCGATCCTGCTGACGGCGCTGTCGGCGATGATCGGTGCGGCCACGATCCTGACCGACCCGATCTTCCAGGGGCTGGCGATCTCGCTGCTGTTCGGGCTGGCATCCTCAACGCTGCTGACGGTGCTCGTGATCCCGGCAATCTACGTGGTGATGCGCGACGCGGAGCGGCCAGTCACATGAGCGCGCCAAAGTTTGTTACCGGCGAGGACCTGCTGGAAAGTGCGTTCGCAGTACCGTGGCGAGCGGAGCGGGATCCCGGCCGTGGCAAGACCAAGACCGGGCGGCCGTGGTACTATGTGCGCGTTGACCGCCCGTTCAGTGGCCCTGCGCCGCCGACAGTACGGTATTACTTCAGTCCCGACCACAAGGGCGAGCATCCCCGCCAGCATCTCACCGTTTCGACGGCATCCTGCAGGCCAACGGCTATGCCGGATACGTCCGACTGTACGACCGCGGCGTTACCGACCCGGCGTGCTGGGCGCATGCGCGGCGGCAGTTCTACGATGTGCACGCCGAAACCCAGTTACCGCTGGCGGTCGAGGTGCTGCGCACGCTGATCGAGAAGATCGTGGTGACGCCCGACGACGATGCGCCGGATGAGTTGGCGGCCGCTCTACATGGCGCACTGGCGCCGGTGCTGGCTCTTGCATCTGCGCCGGCGGACGCAAAGCCGCCCCTTCTCGATCGGAGGGGCCGTTAGCGTACGTCAGAACGGCCGTGCTCTGGTGGGGAGGACGGCCGTTCTGGGGAAGTGATGGTATCGTTGGTTGCGGGGACAGGATTTGAACCTGTGACCTTCAGGTTATGAGCCTGACGAGCTACCGGGCTGCTCCACCCCGCGTTGGGTGTGGGGTTTGTGCTGCGTTGGAGGGTGGATTGGAGGACCTGGCGGCGACCGACTCTCCCGTGCCTTGAGGCACAGTACCATGGGCGCTGGGGGTTTTCACGTCCGAGTTCGGGATGGGATCGGGTGGGGGACCCCCGCCATGACCACCAGGTCGTCCAATCCACCCTCCGCGTGTGTGCGGCGGGTGAATGCGAGGTTCTGGTGAGGGTGACGTTTTGGTGTTGAAGGCTGTTATGTGCGCTCCCGTTGGCGCGCTGTGTTGGCGCGTATCTGGGGATGATTTCCATGCATGGTGTTTGGTGATGGATCGAGCCGGTTGGGCGATTAGGACCGGTTAGCTGCGCGCGTTGCCGCGCTTGTACATCCGGCCTATCGACGTGCTGGTCTGGCACGGCCCTGTAGGGGTGTTACCCCCAGGGAGACCTGGTTTTGAGGTAAGTTTCCCGCTTAGATGCTTTCAGCGGTTATCTTGTCCACACATAGCTACCCGGCTGTGCCGCTGGCGCGACAACCGGTGCACCAGAGGTGTGTCCATCCCGGTCCTCTCGTACTAGGGACAGATCCTCTCAAGTCTCCTTCACCCACGGCAGATAGGGACCGAACTGTCTCACGACGTTCTAAACCCAGCTCACGTACCACTTTAATCGGCGAACAGCCGAACCCTTGGGACCTGCTCC
>JAFEFW010000628.1 GCA_018240405.1 Pseudomonadota bacterium | reverse complement strand
AACGTCGCAATACGTCTTTCACCTCTGCCGGTGCATCGGCATCGACCAGGAAGAAGCGCCATGCTTCGGTTTCCGTCGGGCTGTGCGGATGCCAGACGCATAGTCCGCGCGGTTGCCGCCCGTGATAGGAGATGTTCGGGAACAGATTGCCGGTGAACGGCATAATGCGCGCCCTCTCGCCAAGCCGGCGCTTCCGTTCTTCGAAGCAATGCCGGAAATACTCGTCCACCACCGGGTATTGCATGTACGAAGGCTGGTACTCGAAATCCTCCGGCATCCATACGCTGTGCACGCCGTGGCCCTGTGGGAAGCTGACCCAGACGTGCTGGCCCTTGTTGTATTCGTTGTCCCGCCGCCCGCTCTGCCCGGCGCGCGCAGACGGGCCGATACCGATCATGTCGACCGAACGGTGCGAGGGGTTGTGGTAGGTGTCACCGAGGAAATTCTCCGCGGCAAACTTCCAGTTGGTGGGCAGGATCCATTTATGGATGCCGATTACCTCGGAGCCGCCAGGGCGTCCGTCGCGGCAATCCAGCACCTGATCGAGATGATCCACGGCATCGCCGAGATAGGTCATGAAATCCGGCGCTTCGGGGTCCCAGGATGCCCAGACGGTGCCCTTGTAGATGTGCAGCTTTGGCACTTCGATCAGCGACCAGTCGGCGCGGTCCAGGCTACCCTCGTACAGCACGCGGTACAGCGGCACGCCCTGCAGCTTGCCGTCGGTCGTATAGCTCCAGGAATGATACGGACAGACGAACAGAGATGTGTTCCCCGATTCATACCGGCACACCTTCATGCCACGATGCCGGCACGAGTTCAGGAAGACATGCACCTTGCCCTGCGCATCGCGGCACAGGATGACGGATTCCTCGCCCATGCGGGATACGAAGAAGTCGCCATTGTTGGGGATCTGGCTTTCGTGCCCGATGAACTGCCAGGCCCGGGTGAACAGTTTCTCCAGCTCTTCGTGAAAATACTCAGGCGAAACGAAGATCTCCCGGCTGATCTTGCCGTGCTGCGTGTCGATCATGCTGTCGATCGGCAGTGTTGTGCTCATGCGCTGTCTCCCTCAGCGTAGCCGCGGTCCGGCGTCCATCCCCATCAACGCGCGCCCTGCGATCGGGTACCACTCGGGCGCGATGGTCGAGGTCTGGCCGACCACCTGCAGGTCGCGCCAGCACTCTGCCAGGCGGCTGTCGCTCTTGAACGACGTGCTCCCACCCGCCCGGAACATCATATCCATGGCCTGACGCGCGCTGTCGGCGGCGTAGGTGGAGGCGAGGCGCGCGCGGGCGCGCTGCTCCAGCGTGCAATTCTCCCCGCGCCCGATGGTGTTCCAGATTTCGGCAATCGTGCTGCTTCGATAGCCTCGGCCGGCGTTGAGGATGGCGTCCGCCCGTCCCACTGCCTCCTGCACCTGCGGGTTGTCGCGCAGCATGAAGGACCGCCCGCGTGGCTTCTTGTCGGTGGCCAGCGCGATCAGCGCTTCGATGCCGCCGCGGGCGATGCCGGTGATGACAGCACTGTGATGCGGCCCGACCCAGCATTGCGTAGGCAGCGCGTAAGTCAGGCCCGGCCAGTGGCCCCACTGGTTGTCGAGTGGCACGCCCATATGCGGGCAGGTGCGATGCGACGGCACGAACAGGTCGGTGACAGTCCAGTCAAAGCTGCCCGTGCCGCGCAGTCCCTCGACCTCCCATGTCCCTGGCAGCACCGTCACGTCAGAGCGGCGCACGACGCAGCGCCAGAACAGCGGCGCCCCGTCCTCCCGCGTGCGCGGTTTGCCGTTGTCCAGCACCTGGAAACTGCCCAGCATCCAGTCGGCTTCCTGGCAGCCGGTGCCGAAGGTCCAGTGTCCGGTGATGCGATAGCCGCCCGGAACTTCTACACCCTGGCCGCCGCCCTGCACGGCGGTACCGGCGACGATTGACGGACCGTTGCCGTGGATCTCCGCCACACCGTCACTCGGCAACCCAAGGCTGACCAGTTGCGCGATACTGTTGTTGCAGACGTTCCAGCCGACCGAACCGTGACCCTCGGACAAGTACTCGACAACACGCAGATAGGTCAGCGGATCGACCTGCAGCCCGCCCAGGCTACGGGGAATCACCATGCGATAGACACCAACCTCGCGCAGGCGCGCGACCAAGGCTGGCGGAAGGCGCTGCCCGTCCTCGGTCTGGTCCTTGTACTCGCGCAGCACCGGCCGTAGCGCGGCAGCGGCCTGCACCAAAGGCTGAGCGTCGATATCGGCGGGCAGCCAGGAGTCGTCACTGAACGTATCCATCGCCATCCCCTGTGCTTTTCTTGGGCAAGGAGCGTGAGCGCAGTCGGCGTCCGATGCAAGTATGGCCGCCCGCGCTGCCGTTTACAGACAGTAACAGCGGCGCAGCGTGCTTACGGCGCCAGCCAGCGCGCCGCCGCGGCATCGTCCTCCTCGCGCGCGTCCACCCAGGCGCCTTCGCCGCTGGCGAAGTCCTCGCGCTTCCAGAACGGCGCCTTGGTCTTCAGCCAATCGATCAGGAAGGCCGTTGCATCCAGTGCCGCTTGCCGGTGAGCCGAGGCGGCAACGACCAAAACAATGTTGTCGCCGGTGCGCAGCGGCCCGACGCGGTGGATTACAGTGACGCCCTTCAGTGGCCAGCGCTTCTCGGCATCCTCGACGATGCGGGCGATCGCGCGCTCCGTCATGCCGGGGTAGTGCTCCAGCGTCATGCCGGTCACGGACTGAGAGGCGCCAGGTGCGTTGTCCCGAACGGTGCCCACGAAGCAGCCGATGCCGCCAATATCGGGGCGACCAGCGGTGATCGCGGTGATTTCCGCGCCGATGTCGAAGTCTTCGGTCTGAACCTTGATGCGAGGCATGGTCGGTCCAGGCTATCCTGAGACGGCCTGGATGTCATCGGCGCGGGAATTTGACCAGCCGATGGACCGTCCATCGCCTGCAATGCACGTGGACTGACCGATGCGTATGTCCGTCATCGACGCTAAGACCCAACTAACCGACCTGATGAAGCGCGCCGAGCCTGGTGATGACGTTGTCCTGGCTCCGCGCGGGCACCCGGTGGCGCGGATTGTGCCCGTCGGAAGAGAGAAAGCTCCGGCGGAACGGTGGCTGATCATGGAATCGATCAGCCGCCGCGCAGCGGCCAAGGCAACCCCGGGTCCATGCACAGCCCGGAGCCAGGAGCACCTATATGACGACCACGGACTCTCGGTAGCGGGCGCGTTATTGCTGTCGATAACTCGGCGCCGAGGGCAATCCGGTGCGAGAGATAGGCGGACGATTGTATGAACGTACTCCAGTACGCGTCGCGTTTGGTTGTCTGCCTCGGAACGTTTACGGAAGCCCTGATCGTCGCCGGCGGACGTGGCGCCGGGGCGACATAGCGGCCTTCGTTAAGGACCTTGTCTTTCGCTGTTGAGCCTGTCACCGAAGCCTTCGCGGCGGCCTATGCGCTATGGGGGCGGGGTGCACTTCCGGCCGCGTTGAACTTTGGCGACTGCTTCGCCTATGCGCTGGCAGAGCAACAGCACTGCCTGCTGCTGTTCATCGGCAAGGGTTTCGCCCGGACCGACGTCAAGCGCGCGTTATCCTCCGGATGAGCCTTCGGCCTTGCCCCCCTGTGCTGCGCAAGGCAATTTCGCCGCCATGAGCGCAACCATCCCAGCCCAGCAACCACAGGCCGCACCACAAGCCAAGCCGGCCGCCCCACCCTCCGGGCCAACGCTGCCGGGCGGCGAGACGGCAGAGCAGGCGCTGAGCAGAGCGCAGACTGCGGCCCAGGCGAAGCGCCTGAATGAGGCAGCCGGCATCTGCTCCGACGTGCTGGCCGCGGTGCCCGACCATCCGGCTGCGCTGGCGCTGCAGGGTATCGTGGCGGCCATGGCCGGTGACCCTGAGAAGGGCGTCGAACTGCTGCGCAAGGCGATCGGGCTGCGGCCGGGCAACGCGACGTGGTATGCGCATCTCAGTTCGCTGTGCCGCCTGACCTACCGGATCGACGAAGGGCTGGCGACGGGGCAGGAGGCGATCCGCCTGGACCCTAACAATGCCGAACACCTGGTTAACCTTTCTCTGCTGTTCGTCGACGCCGATGACCGGGAGCGGGCCATGGTCTGTCTGCTGCGGGCACTGGGCCTGAAGCACGATCATGCTGACGGGCACCTCGCGATGGCGCAGAACCTGCTCGCACAGGGTGAATTTGATCCGGGCTGGATGGAGTATGAGTGGCGCAACCTGACCGAGGCGGGCAAGGCGACGATGCCGCCGATGACCTCGGCGCCGTGGAACGGCATGCGCATCCCGAACGGGCGCCTGCTGCTGGTCGGTGACCAGGGCTACGGCGACACGATCCAGTTTGCGCGCTACATCCCGATGGTGGTCGACCGCTGCCAGGAGCTGGTCCTGGGCTGCAGCGCCGAAATGGGACCGTTGCTGTCGACGATCCCAGGGGTGACACAATACTGCCATCGCTGGAACGACGTTCCCGGGCACGCGGCGCATTGCCGGCTGTCCAGCCTGCCGTACCTCTTCCACACCCGCATGGATACGATTCCGGCCGATATCCCCTATCTGAAAGCCGATCCTGCGCGCATCGCGCACTGGCGCGGCCGGCTGGACGCCATGCTGCCAAAAGGTCTGCGCCGCATCGGCCTGGCTTGGACAGGCCGGCCGACCCACCCCAACGACCGGCGGCGCTCTATGCCTCTGTCCATGCTGGCGCCCGTCGCGCAGGCCGGGCCTGCCGCCTTCGTGTCGCTGCAGAAGCCGTTCCCCGCGCGCGACCATGAGGCCATGAGCCTGTTCCCGCACATGACGGACCTGTCTGAGGAACTGACCGATTTCGGCGAGACGGCCGCCCTGATGGAAAACCTGGACCTGATCGTGACGGTCGACACCTCCATGGGTCATCTCGCCGGGGCGCTCGGCAGGCGCGTATGGATTCTTATCCCCACGGCGGCGGACTGGCGATGGATGCTAGATCGCGATGACAGCACCTGGTACCCGACCGCGCGCCTGTTCCGGCAACGCAAGCCAGGCGCCTGGGACGAGCCGCTCGGTCATCTCAGGGCCGCCCTAAGCCAGGAACTGGCCCGCCTGGCATAAGCGCAAAGCCGCATGGCAGCCAAAGTCATAAGCACGGTCGATGATCTGGCAGGCCTGTTGTCCCGTACGGGTGTGTTCGACGCCAAATGGTATGCGACGCAGAACCCGGATGTTGTTGCCGCCGGCATGGATCCGCTGGATCATTTCATTCATTACGGCTCTGCCGAAGGCAGGGCACCAAACCGGTATTTCGATGCTGCATGGTATCGCGATAGCTGGGCCGACGTCGCCAGCTCCGGCTTCGCTCCATTGCTGCACTATCTGCGTCATGGCGAAGCTGAAGGGCGGCGGCCGCACCCGCATTTTGACCCTGCCTGGTACCGCTCTGCCTATGGTGTGGCGCCGGCGGCGTCGGCGCTGGGTCATTTCATCGGCCACCGCACCCGGCGTGCCCTGTCGCCGACACCGGACTTGTTCGCCGTCCCCTTCATCACGCCGTACTGTGGAACGCTGGCAGCCGGCGGCGATCCCATCGCGCAGTATCTGGACGATGTGACGGGGCAGGGCGGCGAAGCGTTTCCTGATCCCGGATTGATCGCAGCATCCGGGTTGCTGGACGAGAACTACTACCTGATCAACGGCTCTGACGTGCACGCAGCGGACATTGATCCGGTGAGCCACTATTGCCGCTACGGCTGGCGTGAGCGGCGTCGGCCAAACATCTATTTCGATCCCGTTTGGTATGCACAGACCAATCCCGAGGTGGCGCGCCTGCAGGTAAACCCGTTGCTGCATTATCTGGTCGTCGGGGAAGCGGCCAACCGGCGGCCGGTGCCATATTTCGATCCCGGCTGGTATCGGCGGGAATACGATGTGCCTGCAGATCAGCCGGTGTTGGCCCACTTCCTGCGCCATCGGCGATCGCAGAACGTCAGTCCGACGCCGCTCTTCGATATCCGGTGGTATGTCAGCCGGCTTGCCGCCGAACTTGGTCCAAACCGCGATCCGTTTGCACATTATCTGCAGGCGGGGATGACCCGCGACATCGACCCCAACCCCGGCTTCGATGCGGCACACTATCGCCGGACCCATATCGGCCGGCCGAGCCGCGGTTTCGCCAGCCTGCTTCGGCCGGATGAGCACAACCCGCTCGTCCACTATCTGCGTGCGCAATACGCTGCCGCGGTGCCATCGGCCAAAGACAGCGGGGGCAAGAAGCGGAAGGCGCCGTCGCGGCGCCGTGCTAGGGTCGGCTGATGGACGACATCGACATCCCCGAGATCGACAGTATGCGCCTGCGGCACGACCTCGACGCAGAGGGATACGCGACGCATCCGCTGCTGCCCCCCGATGCCTGTGACAGACTTGTCGCGCTGTATGACGACGGAAGCCTGTTCCGTAAACGGATCATCATGGAGCAGCACGCGTACGGCCGGGGCGAATACCAGTATTTCCGCTATCCGCTGCCGGGGCTTGTCGCACGCCTGCGGGAGGCGCTGTATCCGCCGCTGGCGACGGTTGCCAATGACTGGCGCCGCCTGCTCGGCAGCGCGGACATGTTCCCGCCCACGCTGGCCGGATATCTGGAGCGTTGCCATGAAGCCGGCCAGACCCGCCCTACGCCGTTGCTCCTGCGGTATGAGGCGGGTGGCTTCAACTGTCTTCATCAGGACCTGTATGGCGATCTGGTCTTTCCACTGCAGGCGACCGTGCTGCTGAGCGAACCTGGCCGTGACTTTGCCGGCGGTGAGTTCATGTTGGTCGAGCAACGGCCGCGCGCTCAGTCACGCGGCGCGGTGGTACCGCTGCGGCAAGGTGAGGCAGTGATTTTCCCCTCGCACCACCGTCCGGGAGCTGGCAAGCGCGGCGCTTACCGTCTGACCATGCGGCACGGTGTCGCCACCGTACGCAGCGGGCGGCGGCACACGCTGGGGATCATCTTTCACGACGCGGCGTAGCGAAGCGGAAATCTATTGCGTTATCGTCATGGTGGGCGCGCACCCACCATGACGACCGAGCCTTTGCCGTCGCCCACAATGAAATTGGAACCCTGCCGCCCGTCAGGCTGCGGCCAGCGCATCCTCCTGGATCATGGCCGACGCCTTCTCGGCGATCATGATGGTCGGTGCATTGGTGTTGCCGGCGACGATCACCGGCATGATCGACGCATCCACGACCCGCAGTCCTGGAATCCCATGCACGCGCAGCCGAGCGTCGACGACGGACATGGGGCCGCTGCCCATGCCGCAGCTTCCGACCGGGTGCAGGTTCGACACGCCGCGAGCCCGGACATCGGCGGCGATCTCCTCATCCGTGCGGACGTGGATGCCGGGCAGTGTCTCCTTTACCAGCAGCTTCTGCATGGCGTGCTGGCGGACGATGCTGCGGGCGATACGCACGCCCTGGATCATCACCCGCATGTCGTTGTCAGACTTCAGGAAGTTGAACTTGATCTCCGGCCATTCGAGCGGATTGGGCGTCTTCAGCCGCACCGTGCCACGCGCCTCCGGTGAGAGGTGAACCGGGCTGATACCAATGCCCGGGTGCGGATGCGAAATGATACCGTCGCGCGTCCGGTCAATCGTGCTCCAGGCCGAGATATTGAACTGCAGGTCCGGCCGCTCCAGACGCGGGTCGCTGCGCACCAGCGCACCGACATACAGCCCATTGCCCGACATCTTGCCGGAGCGGAAGAACACATATTGCGCGCCGGCAACCAGCCGCTTGCCGAGGCTGTGCTGCAAGGAGTTCAGCGACAGATCGCGATTGATCTGGTAGGTGCAATAGGTGTTGAAATGATCCTGCAGGTTCGACCCCACGCCGGGCATGTCGCGGAACACCTCGATCCCCATGTCGCGGAGATGCTGTGCCGGGCCGACACCGGATAGCAGCAGCAGTTGCGGCGAGCCGTAGGCGCCGCCCGAAACGATCACCTCGCGTCCCGCCCAGGCCTGACGCGGACCGCTCGGCGTCAAATACTCCACGCCGGCGGCTCGGCCGTCCTTGAACAGCACTTTGGTGGCATGTGCCCGGGTCTGCACCACCAGATTGGCGCGGCCCTTCGCCATGCCGAGATAGGCGCGCGCGGTGCTCCACCGGCGCTTGTCCTTCGTCGTGGTCTGGTAGTAGCCGCAGCCCTCCTGCTTCTCGCCATTGAAGTCGGGATTTTCCGGAATGCCTGCCTGCTTGCAGGCTTCCAGCAGGGTGCGGGCAATCTCCCAGTCGTAAGGCTGGTTTGAAACCCGCAACGGTCCACCCTTGCCGTGATAGCGGCTCTCACCGCGTTCGTTGTCCTCGGCCTTGCGGAAGTACGGCAGGACGGAGTCGTAGTCCCAGCCTTCGTTGCCAAGTTGCCGCCACTGGTCGTAGTCGGCGGCGTTGCCGCGCATGTAGATCATGCCGTTGATCGAACTGGTGCCGCCCAGCACCTTGCCGCGCGGCTGATACATGGTGCGATTGTTCAGTTCGGCTTCCGGCTCGCTCTCGAACATCCAGTTGACGCGTGGGTCGACGAACGTCTTGGCGTAACCCATCGGCACGTGGATCCAGAAACTCTTGTCCTCGCCGCCGGCTTCCAGCAGCAGCACGCGGTACTTGCCGCTTTCGCTTAGCCGAGCGGCCAGCACGCAGCCGGCGGAACCGGCGCCGGTGACGATGAAATCGTAGGTGTTCGCCTCGTCGGCCATGTTGGGCGTTTCCCCTATTAGGTTGCTGTGGTCAGTGCGGGCGCAGGCCCGCCGTCCCTGCCTTCTCTACCTCATCCCGTACGTCGACTGGTTCGATACCGCAAGGCGGGGATGGCGCACTAGCGCCCGCCATGATCGCGGCAGAATCCTTCACGCCGTTGCCCGTCCCGTCATCGCACGCCCTGCGCCTCTACGTTGTTACGCCGCCAGCGGTTCGGCGCCGGCCTTTGCGTCTTCCAGAACCATCGCGGCGCATTTTTCGCCAATCATGATCGTCGGCGCGTTGGTGTTGCCGCCGACAGCGACCGGCATGATGGAGGCGTCCGCGACACGCAAGCCGCCGATGCCATGTACCCGAAGCCGTGGATCGACTACGGTGTTCGGCCCCGTCCCCATCGCGCAGGAACTGGTCGGATGTTGGTTCGAGACACCGGTATTGCGGATGTAGTCCAGCATCTCCTCGTCCGTATTGACGTCCGCGCCGGGATAAATTTCGCCTTTGTTGTAAGGCTGCAGTGCCGGTTGTGAGGCGATCCGCCGCACCAGGCGCAGGCCCCAGATCGCCGCCCGGATATCATACTCGGTGCGCAGATAGTCGAACAGCACCGCCGGCGGCGCCAGCGGATCGGGGCTGCCAAGCCGCACCGTGCCGCGGCCCTCCGGCCGCAGATGCACCGGAGTCATGGAGAAGCCGGAAAAATCGTGCGGCACGACACGTTCGCGCGTGCGCTCGCGGGTGCTCCATTCGAACAGGTTCACCTGTATATCCGGCCGTTCCAGCCGCGGATCGGAGCGGGTGAACAGCCCTGCGGTGACGCCGTTGCTCGCCATCGGGCCGGACCGGAACAGCACGTACTGCAGGCCGGCAACCAGCTTGCGCAACGAACTGTTCTGCAGGTCGTTCAGCGTGATGGCCTTGCTGCAGCGCCAGCTCGCCGTGGTGTTGAAATGGTCATGCAGGTTGGAGCCGACGGCTGGCATGTCGCGGATGACAGGAATCCCCATCTCCTGCAGATGCTCCGCCGGGCCCAGGCCCGATAGCAGCAGCAATTGCGGCGATCCATAGGCGCCACCCGAAACGATCACCTCTCGCCGTGCCTTGCTGACGACGCGGCCCCCCGGCATCTGGTATTCCACCCCTGTGGCTCTGCCATTCTCGATCACCACGCGCGTCGCATGGGCGCCGGTAACAATGGTCAGGTTCTCCGGCTTGTTGGACAGGTAAGCCTTCGCTGCACTCCAGCGCCGCTTATTGCTTGTGGTCGTTTGATAATAGCCGCAGCCTTCCTGTTCCGCGCCGTTGAAGTCCGGGTTTGCCGGTATCCCCGCCTGCTGGCAGGCCTTGAGCACGGCATGCGACAGCTCGCCCTGCCTCGCCTGGTCCGAAACGTGCAGCGGTCCGCCAGTGCCGTGGAACTCGCTGGCGCCACGCGTCTGGTTCTGCGCCTTTTTGAAGAACGGTAGTACCGAGTCGTAATCCCAGCCGGTGCAGCCGCGCTGCCGCCACTCGTCGTAATCGCCGCGATGGCCGCGAATATAGACCATGCCGTTGATCGAACTCGACCCTCCCAGCGTCTTGCCGCGCGGCAGGTACAGCTTGCGACCGGCCATCTGGGGTTGCGGCTGTGTCTCGAACTTCCAGTTCACGCGCGGGTCGACATAGGTCTTGGCGTAGCCAAGGGGGATATGAATCCATGGATTGGTGTCGGGTGGCCCAGCCTCCAGCAGCAACACCCGATACTGCCGTGTTTCTGCCAGACGCCCGGCAATGGCGCAGCCGGCGGAGCCCGCCCCGGTGACGATGAAGTCGAACGTATCCGTTGGCAGGTCCACTGGCATGGTCTTCCTTGTGCGGGCGGGACAGTCTAGGGAGCAACGCGCAGCCGACCGGTCGCCCTGGTGCAAGCGTCCTTATGCTCGGCCGCCGGCCAAGCCTGTTGGCTGCGCTGGTTCATCGGTTTTCCCCCTCGTGGTCAGGCTACAACGGGGGTGGAACCACTGGAAGAGGAGAGGGTTGGCATGCTCGAGATCGAACGCCCGGCGGATCTGAAAGCCTATATCGGCAAGACACTCGGGACGAGCGAATGGGTTACCGTCGATCAGGCGATGATCAACGCCTTTGCGGACGCGACCGGCGACCATCAATGGATTCACGTCGACATCGAGCGCGCGAAGAAGGAGATGCCGAACGGCCAGACCATCGCGCACGGCTTCCTGACGCTGTCTCTGTTGCCGCGGCTAATGGCCGGCATCTACAAGGTCCGCAAAACCTCGCGTGGGATCAATTACGGCAGCAACAAGGTCCGTTTCACTTCGCCCGTGCCGGCCGGTTCCCGCGTGCGGCTGCACCAGGCGGTGAAGGCGGTCGAGGACATCAAGGGCGGCGTGCGCGTCATCTCAGACTGCACGATCGAACTGGAAGGGGCCGATAAGCCGGCCGTTGTGGCAGAGTTCATCTCGCTGTCGTTCGATTAGCCGCTTGATCGAACATTGAACGGACCCTCGATCGGGTCGCGCTGCCGCCCGGGGTTGGCCTGCCGCGCTGATGGCAGGGGGCCCCGGGTGCGTAAGTCCGGCGGCCGGATCGCGATGATAGCGATGCGGAACAGTTACCTGCTAAGATGGTGTCAATGACGCCTGGTACGCCGCAACCCGGTTTGGCAGCGGAGCTGCGAGAGCCTTAATGATCGCTCAACGCCCATCTGGCCGTGTGTCTTACGCGGCCTCACTTCGATGCAGGCTGTCCGCCGTCTGCAAGACGACTTGGTGGGCTTATGCAGCCAGCACCGTGGTCGGACTGCTGCTGGGCTTCCTGTTCTTGCCGCAACCAGACACGATGACGACACGGATCGGCCTGCTGACCGCGCTTGCTGCCGTGCAGGTCGGTGTTGCAGCTTGGTTCGCCCGACGGCAACGAACACGATTGCTGGCGCCCGCCTGGATCATTGCCATCTCCTTCGTCATCGCAGCTGTCCTTGCCAGCATATTCATCGCGCCTTGGCCCAACTCGTCCGACGAATACGGCGTGACGTATCTCGCCGACACGCTACGCCACGGCCGCCTGTGGAACCCGCCGGCGCCCGTGGCGGACCTGTTCGATACATTCTGGATTTTTGAGAAGGACGGCAAGCGGGTCAGCCAGTATGCTCCCGGCTGGTCCGCCGTCCTGATCCCGTTCCGGCAACTGGGCATCGAAACCTTGGGCGCGCCGCTTGCCCTGCTGGGATCTGGCCTGCTGCTGGCCTCTGCCCTCCGCAGCGTCGGGACTTCGACACAGGGAACGACTTTTCTACTCACGCTAACGATTCTGGCGCCGTTCACTCTGTTCAATGGTGCGTCGCTGTTTCCCATGACGCTCGCGGGCATGCTGGTTCTTGCCATCATCTGCCTGCAGATTCGCGACGACAAAGCCCCACGCACGACAAATCGGCTGTTGATCGGCCTCGCGTTCTCTGCGCTGCTGACGGTGCGAACCGAGGTATTTGGTATCCTCGCCCTGTTTTATGGCCTCGACCGCGTCGTCGTACGCGGCCGGCATGTGTTTGCAGATCTGCCGGCCTACGCCATCGGCGCGCTTCCTTTGACCGCGCTTTTCATGGCCTATAATTTCGCCATCACCGGCAACCCGATCGTCCCACCGTTCTCCTGGGTGCGTGCCACCCAGAGTTTGGGCATCGGCGCATCTGCCGATGCATTCCCGTTCCGGACGGCCTTCTGGAATGAGCAGGTATGGTTCGGCCTACTCTGCGGCTTTGGCGGTGTTCCGCTGGCGATCCTGTATGGTTTCGCTATTGCCCGCAAACTGCGATCCATGAGCTTGCGCTACTATGACCTGCTGCCGATCGGCGCGGTCGGGTTCTTTTTCTTTTTCCTGGACATTGGCGGCCATCAATTCGGGCCGCGGTACTGGTATTTTGCCTTTCCCCCCATGGCACTGACCGTCGCCGCGCTGCAGGCGGACGAGGCCGGGTGGATATCGCTTGCGGGCTGGCGTCTGCACGGGCCGAGTTTCGCGTCGATCTGCGCGGCGGGCTTCCTGGCAACAACGGTTGTTATTGCGCCAACCTTTTTGATTTACGCCCATGCACGGCGCCAGGTGTATGATCCGCTGCCCGCTTCGTTACCCGCGGTGGTGCTGATCCCCACGCGCCACCTGACGGTTTTCCCCTGGCAGTTCAGGCCATATCTGGCAGAGGCGAAGGATTTCACCCGCAACGACGCAGCATATGAAGGGAAGATTCTCTATGGGCACGCCGACTCACCGTCGGCAATCGATCGGGCCTGCTCACTGCCGGGGCGAAGCGTGTACCTATGGGAGGAGAGCCGAACGTTACGACCTGTAACCTGTCCCGGTCGCGGCCCTGGTCCGAGCGTAACAAAGTAACGGTTCGCGGGTGCCTGATGCGTATGAGGCGCCGACGCGCCGGAACTGCAGGACTGCCACCGGCGCTGCCCAGACAGAGGGCGTCCGGCCGTGCTCGCCAGGCGGACGCCCGCTTGCGGCGACAGGCCGGTTCGGGCTGCCGTTGAACCATGCAGCGGCCGTATATGCGGTCTTGGGACTGACTGCTAATTAATCATCGTTGCGGGCCGGCACCGCGGGGCCGGCACTGCAGCGTCGATGGCACGGAGCATGCAACGCGTAACGCGACCCGGCTCACGGGTCGTCCTTGGGACAGCAGAAGAGCACAGCACCATGGCAAGAAACACCTCGGGGAGGATCGGGCGCAGAGCCGTACTGGCGACCGCGGGCGCGGCGGCGGGTAGCGGGGCAGTGACCGGCTTTCCGACGATCTGGGCACAAAACATCAAGAACGTGACGCTGCGTCAGTTTGGCACCGGCGTGTCTAATCTGAATGCGGTGGCCGAGAAGGTGAAGCAGGATCTGGGCTTCACGTTGACGATGACGGCACTGGACACGGATGCGGTAACGCAGAAGGCGGTGACGCAGCCAAAATCCTACGATATCGCCGACATTGAATATTTCTCAGTCAAGAAGGTCTTTCCCACCGGCGTAATGCAGCCGATGGATGTGAAAAAGATCAAGTACTACGAGCAGATCGTACCGATCTTCACCAAGGGAAAGCTGACGCCGACAACGCCCGTCGCGCAGGGCACCACGCCTTACTCGGTCGGATTTGTCGAGACAGCTGACAGCAAGAATTTCGCCAAGGGCGAAACCCAATGGATGACGCTGATCCCCACCATCTACAACGCGGACACCCTGGGTATCCGTCCCGACCTGGTCGGCCGGCCAATCAACAACTGGAAGGATTTGGTCGACCCGAAGTTCAAGGGTAAGGCGTCGATCCTGAACATCCCGTCCATCGGTATCATGGACGCCGCCATGGTCATGGAGTCGCTCGGCACGATCAAGTATGGCGACAAGGGCAACATGACGAAGCCCGAGATCGACAAGACCATCGCCTTCCTGATTGAAACGAAAAAGGCGGGACAGTTCCGGGCGTTCTGGAAGAGCTTTGATGAGAGCGTGAACCTGATGGCCTCGGGCGAGGTCATCATCCAGTCAATGTGGTCCCCGGCCGTTGCGGCGGTGCGGTCGAAGGGCATTGCCTGCAAGTACCAGCCTTTGGCCGAGGGCTATCGCGCCTGGGCCGGTGGCCTCGGCCTGGCGAAGCATCTGACCGGTCTGGAGCGAGATGCGGCCTATGAATACATCAATTGGTACTTGTCCGGCTGGGTCGGCGCCTATCTGAACCGCCAAGGCTATTACAGTGCCGTGCTGGACACTGCGAAGAAGTACATGAGCCAGAATGAGTGGGACTATTGGATGGAGGGCAAACCGGCGGTCGCGGATATTCTGAGCCCCGAAGGCAAGGTGATGGAAAAGGCTGGCGCCGTGCGAGACGGTGGCTCGTTCTACGAGCGTATGGGCCGTGTGGCATGCTGGAACTCCGTGATGACCGAGGACCGCTATATGGTGCAAAAATGGAATGAATTCATCGCTGCCTGAGGCGCCGCGGTGCTGATCAACGGGACGTACCGAGTGGGTTTTGTGGCATGACGCGTCCCCACTGCTTTTCGACGTGGCCCAATTTGTCCAGGCCACCGGGGGCGGCACGTTCTGTCCAATGGTGGGACGTCCTGTCGCTTGTGATAGTGCGCCATTGCTACGACAGCTTCTATGCGCTGACGCCATCCTGCGATGCTTGACGCGACGCCAAACCGACTGCGCGGTGATCCGGAGGCTGCCCGGGCGCCAGAAGGGCGGGCGCGGTTCCGCAGGCTTCCGGCGCGTCGCCTCAGCCTGGCTCCCTACCTGCAGGCCCTGCCGCTCACACTCATTCTGGTCTTTTTTCTGCTGATCCCGATGTTCGCGTTGGTTGTGGTCAGTTTCTTCGACTACGACAGCGTCCGCATCATCCCGGCTTTTGTATTTACCAACTACACCGATGTTCTCGGTTCCGCCGTCACCTGGCGCACCTACCTCAACACCTTGCGCTATACGGTCATCGTCTGGGCGGTCACCGCGGTCATCGGCTTCACCGTCGCCTATGTCCTGGCCTTTGAAATCCGCAGCCGGACCGTGCAGATGGTACTGTTCCTGATCTGCACCGTGCCGTTCCTAACCTCGAACATTATCCGCATGATCTCCTGGATACCGTTCCTGGGACGTGAAGGTATACTGAACACGACGCTCCTGAAGCTCCACCTGATCCGTCAGCCGCTGGAGTTCCTGCTGTTTTCCGATTTTGCTGTCGTACTGGCGTTCGCGCATCTTTACGCGCTGTTTATGGTTACACCGATATTTAACACCATGATGCGAATCGACCGCAGCCTGCTGGAAGCGGCGCTGGATGGCGGCGCCGGGTGGTGGCGTACCATCACCCATGTGATCCTGCCGCTGTCAAAATCCGGCATCGCCATAGGCTCCATTTTTGTGGTGACGCTGGTCATGGGCGACTTTGCCACGGTCCGCCTGATGAGTGGCGGGCAGAGTGCGTCGGTGGGGCTGATGATCGCCAACCAGATTTCGCTGCTGCAGTATCCGGCTGCCTGCGCCAATGCCGTGGTCCTGCTGCTGGTCGTGCTGATGATGATTGCGGCAATCCTGCGTATCGTCGACATCAGGCGGGATCTGTGACGATGGCGGCGAAGCTGCGCCGGTTCACGCTGCTGGCATTTCTGGGATTGTTTATCCTGTTCCTCTATGGTCCGACGCTGACGATCACGTTGCTGTCGTTCCAGGGGCCGGATGGCGGCCTGACCTTTCCGATGAACGGCGTTTCACTTCACTGGTTTGCCCGCTTATTCGAAACGCAGGCGGTTGGTGACTTTGGCGGCTCGCTGCGGCGATCCTTTGGCCTTGCGACCATGGTCATGAGCACGACGGTCATCATTTCCCTTGCGGCCGGCATGGCGTTTCGCCGCCGATTCTACGGCGCCGGCGCCGTGTTCACGTTGACCGTTGCGAGCCTGATCATTCCGTCAATCCTGGTCAGCCTGGGCGTCGGTCTCCTGTTCAGCGCGTTAAGTTTTGATCCGAGCTGGTACAGTTCCGCCTTTGGCGCGCAACTGACCTGGACGCTACCATTCGGGCTGCTGATCATGTTTGCGGTGTTCAATCGCTTCAACCGTGCCTGGGAGGAGGCGGCACGGGATCAGGGCGCGACGCCCTGGCAGGCATTCTGGCACGTGGTGCTGCCGATCATTGCGCCCAGTGTGATCGGCATCGCCCTGTTCGGCTTCACTCTGTCCTATGACGAGTTTGCACGAACATTGCTGACCGCGGGCAGCAGCAATACGCTGCCGCTTGAGATCTTCGGTATGACGACCAGCGTGACGACGCCCGTGCTCTACGCGCTTGGCACGCTGACGACCGGATTCTCGTTTCTCCTAATTCTGGGCACGCTTCTTGTCGTGCGGGTCCTTGCGGCCCGCCGACGGTGACCGGTAGCCGCCGGCCCCCGCCGTCCGCCCAGGGCGGAATGTCCGGCCAACGCGCCAGACCAGGCTGGCCTGTGCGGCAACCGCAAGCCGCCCCGCAGCCTTAACCGTCTCCCGGAGTTCACGCTTGACGCTTGTGCTGGCGTCAACCACCTCTTCAGGCTCTATTGGTGCCTGGGGCGGCGGCATGATTTGGCACAGCAGCCTGGCTATATCTGGCCGCGGCTGTCGCGACGTGAGGACGAATGGCGCGGCTTGCCCGTGCACGACAAGTCCCTGCTGTGCTGCCAGTTCCGACAGTGCCTCGGTCGAGTAGATGGAGACATGGCCGTTTCGCGGTGCAACGTACCACCAGGATCCGCGCACAAGGTCGAACCCGTCAGGCTGCAGACTGGTGCCCAGGATTATGCACCCGTCTGCAGTGAGCAGTGAAGCCAGGTCGCGGATAAAGCTGTGGGGGTGCGGTGCATGCTCTATCGTTTCAAAACACGTTACTACGTCAAATCGTTGGTTCGGGCGATTGGGCTGCGAAAATGGATCATAAGCCGCGGCACTTGCGAACCCAGCGTCACGCAGCTGTGCCGCCAGAACACCGCTACCGGAACCATAGTCCAGCAGGGTAAGCCCTTCGAAGCCACGGAGCATGGTGCGCAATGCGGCCGCGGTCTCTGTGGGACGCGCTTCGGCGTAATCAGGATCAACCTGAATGTAGCGGTCGTTATAGATGTAACGACGAAACAGTGAGTCATCCCAATCGTCGAAGAACGTCGTAAACGCAAATCGGCAATGGTCGCACCGGTAGTAGGGAACGCCGACGCACGAGGGTCCAAGGGTGTATGGATCGTCCGCCAAGCAGCACTTGTTAAAGTCGACCAGATCAAAAAACGGTGATGTCCCGCCGCAGATCTTGCATGGCAAAGCATCCGGCCAGCGATTTGACCGTGTCCATAGTACGTCTTCCAGTGCGGGCACGATCTGCTGGTCCATTAGGTGCTTTCAATTCTTGATCTCGATCAACAAGCGCTAGATTTTCTGCCAATAGAGGTCAACACTATTATTTTTCGACATAACAGAAGTTTACTAACATCATTCACGCCGCCGTGATAGTGTGCAAGATTGGCCGCTCTAACGTGGCTGCCGGTGGCGCTGCGGGTCATCGCGGAGCGCGAGCCGAGGCTTCACGGCGTACCGAAATCGTGTAGCCTTGTGCCCAGACAGCGATAACAGGAGGAAACTGGATGCATAGACGTACTGTCCTGGCCGGTCTTGGTGCCGCCGCGTTGCCATTGGGCACGCATCACAGCCTGGCCGCGGACACACCCGGTGTGACTGATAAGGAACTGCGCATTGGCAATACGGCTGCCTACAGCGGCCCGGCCTCAGCCTATGGCGTCATCGCCCGGACCGAAGCCGCAGTCTTTAAAATGGTCAATGAACAAGGTGGTGTCGGTGGCCGCCAGATCAATTACATTTCCTATGACGATGGCTATAGCCCGCCGAAGACCGTGGACATGGTCCGCCGTCTGGTCGAGCAGGATGAAGTCGCCTTCATCTTTGCCACCATCGGTACTCCGACCAACACGGCGATCGCCCGCTATACCAACAGCAAGGGCGTACCCCTGATCTTCCTTGGCAGCGGCGCAAACAAGTGGGGCGACCCGAAGAATGCGCCCTGGGTGATGGGCTGGCAGCCGAGTTACCGTACGGAGGCGCAGATCTATACACGGTACGCGCTGGAACAGAAGCCGGACTGCAAGATCGCCATTCTCTACCAGAACGACGATTTTGGTAAGGACTACCCGGCCGGCGTGAAGGACGCGCTTGGCGCCGATTTTGATAAGCGGGTGGTCAAGGTTGTGTCATATGAAGTCACGGACGCAACGATCGATTCGCAGGTCGTTGCCATGCAGGGATCGGGCGCCGACGTGCTGATCACTGCGGCGACGCCGAAATTTGCCGCGCAGACGATCAAGAAGATCGCTGACATCGGCTGGAAGCCGATGCATTTCATGACGAACGTCTCGATCTCGGTCGGCTCTGTCATCATCCCGGCGGGTAAGCAGAACGCCGTCGGCATGATCACTGCGCGTTACCTGAAGGACCCGACGGACGCGATCTGGAAGGACGATCCCGGGATGAACCGGTGGCGTGCATTTATGGCAAAATATCTGCCGGATGCCGACATCACCGATGCGGGGCCAGTGTTTGGCTACGGGGTGACGATGTGCCTGTGGCAGGTGCTGAAGCAGTGTGGCACCGACTTCTCCCGCGGTAACATTATGAAGCAGGCGGCGAATCTAAAGGACGTGGAGCTCGACGTGCTGCTGCCAGGCATCCGCGTGAACACCAGTCCGACGAACTTTCATCCGATCCGGCAGATGCAGCTATCCCGCTGGAATGGCGAAAACTTCGAGTTGTTTGGCAAGGTGCTGGAAGGCGCTGCCGACCTCGGGTGAGGAGGTCATCAGGGCGGCAGCGGGGTGTTCAGATCACGCCCTGCTGTCGCAACGCCTCGATCTCTTTATCGCTCAGGCCAAGCCAGTCTCCGTAGACTTCCCGATTGTGCTGCCCCAGCCGCGGGCTGGGCTGGGCGGCTGCGATCGCGGCGCCATGCAGGCGCAGCGGTGTGGTCGGCAGCACCACGCGACCGAGATCGGGGTGCTCGACGTGCTCCAGCATCCCCCGCTCGTGCATGTGCGGGTCGTGCATCACTTCCGATACGTCCCGTACGGGGGAGCAGGGGATCTTGAACTTTCGTGCCGTGGCAACGGCTTCGGCCTTGGTTAACCGCGAGGTCCAGGTGGTGACTATCTCGTTGGTCGCCTCCAGGTTGGCAGACCGGTCATGCATGGTACGGAAGCGTGGATCATCCAGCAGGTCGTCACGCCCGGCCGCCTTCAGGATGTTGCGCCAGTGCTGTTCCGTGCCCGGATGTATCGCCAGCCAGCCATCCTTCAGCGGATACAGTCCGTAAGGCGCCGCAGAGCCGCCTGAGTCATTGCCGGTGCGCGGTGGCACCTTGCCGTGCCGGCTATAGGATTCCAGCGCTGCGGCCAGGGTGTAATAGACACTCTCCAGCATGGCGATTTCAACCAGGCGCCCCTCGCCGGTGTGCTGTCGCTCGTAAAGCGCCGTCATGATGCCGGCGTAAAGATGCGTGCCGCCCATGAAATCGGCGACGGTTATGCCGGCTCTGACCGGTGGCTTATCGGGATAGCCAGTGATGCTCATGATTCCCGACGCGGCCTGCACGGTCAGGTCCATAGCCAGCGCTTCGCGGTCCGGCCCCGAGATGCCGTAACCGGATCCTGTCGCGTAGATCAGGCGTGGATTGATTTCGTGCAGCACGGACCAGCCGACACCCAGCGCATCCAAAGCGCCGGGCGCAAAATTTTCCAGCAGCACGTCGGCACGGCGGACCATTTCGAACAGCAATTCCCTGCCGCGCGGCGTCTTCAGGTTCAGCGTTATACCCAGCTTGTTCGCATTCAGCATGGCGAAGGGCAGGGTGCTGTTCCGCCCCGGTGGGATTCGTTGCCGGAGCGGTTCGCCATGCGGCGGCTCCACCTTGATCACGCGCGCCCCCGCCTTTGCCATCAGGACGGAGGCATAGGAGCCCTGGAAGATCTGGCCGAAGTCGATGACGGTGACGTCGGCGAGCGGCAGCTTGCTCAATGGCGGATCCATTCCTTCATGAAGCGCGCGTAACAGTCCCGCTCACCCGGCATCTTCGGCCAACCGGCCAGCAGCCGCACACTCGCCAGCAGCAGCTTGTGCCGCAAATGGGTCGTGTTGTGCTCAAACTCCTCGAACGTGGAGTGGCTGATCTTCTGGTTGTGCGGATCATCCTGGAACTTGCAGGCAGTGATGGCAACGTCCTGCATGTAGCGGGTCTGGTCGCCACCGCCCTGGATATAGGCGTTGGCCACAGCCGTGCTGAGCGAGATATCAAAGGCCAGAATCGCCTCGTCGGTCAGCTTCAACAGATCGTCGTTTGACCGGCGGCCAGGATCGAAACCGGCGCATTCCTGTTCGACCACGGATTGATAAAGCTGGCCAGAACGGGCGGCGTCGTTCACGAAGTTTGCCATCAGATACAGGATGCGGGCTTGGTATGGATTGTCCGTGCCGCGCAGCCAGTAGTTGCCAGTGTTGCAGTAGTCGAACGGATGCTGCGCGTCGGTGAATTTGCGCGGGACTGTCGTCCGCAGAATCAGTTCCGCAGCGGCAATCTGGATCGTGTCACCCAGGCTGCGGATCGACTTGCCGGCCTTCAAATAGTCGGTCAATGCGGTCCAGACCGAGTCGGTCTCACCCACCATCAGAAGTGTGATGAAGTTTTCCACTTCCTCGGGTGACAGCGGCGTCTTGTTCGTCTGCTTCAGGCTCTTGCCAGCATCGGGAAAGGCTTCGGTGATCGTGACACAGGCGGCATCATAGGCCGAGTAGTAGAGCGGCCCGGTGGCCATGTCAGGCACCCCGGTGTAGAACACGCCGTGTGCCTTTTCCCAGCCGATATAATCGGCAAGGTCGACTACCGCTCTGGCCCGTAGCGCCTTATGGCCGGTGTTGCGCGCCTTGCGGCCGATAACGGTGTCCTGCACATCGATCAGCCCCAGGAACAGCAGCGTATCACGCAGCTGCGGCCGCAGGGCCGGATCGGCCGCCAGGCCGAGGAACAGGCCGTAGGACCGTTTCACATCGCCGCTGATCGTTGCAACCATGTAGTTATGAAGACGTTCCGCGACCGGCGCATTCTCGACGATCGGCTCCTGGTCTTCCTGCCACACCACAGGCCCGTAATCCGGTGGCGGAACATTCAGTCCCTTCATCGTCGCATAGCGGCCGGGATACTTCGCCAGCAACTGGTTCCAGATATCCAGCCCGGCGGGCACGTACCAGACGCTTTGCAGCAGGGGCAGCATCTTGTACGTGTCTGGCACATAGGGCATGAGTGATGTCGACGTCCGCAGGCCCAGGATCGTGTGGTCATTGTTGATCAGCGTGATCTGCCCGTCGCGGATGTTGATGTGGTTGGGCACCTGGACGAAGGGCGCCTCGGCCGCGGTGACCACGCTGAGCGCATCCCCCACGCTGCGCCCGTCCTTCTTCACAAGCTGGAAGAACAGGTCCGCGGTGCGCGGCTGATCACGGTCGAGGATGGCGGTCGTCAACCGGTCGACCGCCGCGTCCTGTGAAATCTCCTGGCGCGTCATCAGCATGGTGCTCTCTCCCCAGAGTTGTTGATGAAAGCCTAGGCCGCACCGGGCCCGGCGGTAAAGTCCGGCGCCGGGCGATACAACCGCTGGTGACTGGTTTGGCCCTGAAGATAGCGCTAACGTATCGGTTCACCACAACCCGGGCAACGAGGCCCGGCAGGGAGGCAATGAAATGAAACGTTTGGGGCAGGCCCTTGCAGGCCTGGCTTTTGTCGTCTGCGCCATGCTGGCTATTGGCCAGACAGCACGTGCCCAGGATACCATCAAGATTGCTTTTATCGGGCCGTTTTCCGGCGCGTTCGCGCCTCAGGGTGACGCGTTCCTGAAGGAATTGCAGTTCTCGATGGATGTGGTGAACGCTAAGGGCGGGGCATTAGGCAAGAAGTTCGAACTGGTCACGTTCGACGACAAGATCCAGCCTGCCGAGGCCTTGATTGCGTTGAAGGCGGCAACGGACCAGAACATTCAGCTTGTGATCCAGTGTATCGGGTCGAATGTGGCCGCGGCAATGATCGATGGCGTCGCCAAGCACAATGCGCGTAACCCCGAACGGCCAGTGCTGTACCTGAACTGCGCCGCGCTGGCGAACGAGCTGACGAATGAGAAATGCGATTTCTGGCATTTCCGGTTTGCGGCCGAGGTCAGCCAGCGGGTCTACTCCTTGATCCTGGGCCTGCCGAAAGACATCAAGACCGTCTACCTGATGAACCAGGACTATCTGTACGGACAGTCGGTCAGGGCGGATATGCGGACCTACCTGGCGAAGCTGCGGCCTGACGTGCAGATCATCGGCGATGACATGGTGCCGTTAGGGAAGGTGAAGGATTTCGCCCCGTATATTGCCAAGATCAAGGCATCGGGCGCGCAGGCTGTCCTGACATCCAACTGGGGCGTCGACTTCAACCTCCTGCTCAAGTCGGGCGTCGAGACAGCGCTGGACGTCAAGTACTACACCCTGGCTGCACACCTGAACGGCGGTCCGACAGCGATGGGTGAGGCCGGTGTCGGTCGCGTCTTTGCAGTTGTCGACTTCCACCACAACGTCCCAGCGGAATTGAACAACGCTGAAGGTGATGCCTGGATCAAGGGGTTCCGCGACAAGTATCCCGAGTTCGACTACACGTGGCTGAACTTCCGCACGATGTTCGAGATGCTGCAGATGGCAGTCAACAAGGCAGGATCGGTCGATCCGCTGAAGGTTGCTTTGGCATTGGAGGGAATGCAGATCACCGACCTTGCAAGCCAGACAGAGACAATGCGCAAGGAGGACCATCAGCTGATCGGTCCGCTTTGGGTGGCGGAGTTTGCCAAGGGCGTGAAGTATGACTCTGAAAAGACCGGCTTCGGCTGGAAGACGGTACTGACCGTGCCGTCGGCCGATCTGGCGCTGCCCACGACCTGCAAGATGAAGCGGCCGCCGGGCGCCTAGCAGCGCCCGGGGCAGAGCGGCGGAGTGCGTTACTCCGCCGCCACCCGCTTCGGCGGTGTCTGCACAACCGGGGCCAACTCGGGTGCATTGAACGATTTGATCCGCCGTTCGTTGCCCACCGAGCCATAGGTCGTGTCGCGCAGCGACGGCACCCGTCCAATCGAATGGATCAGTCTTTCCATTTCCTCCGGCGGAAACTCCTGGCCATGCTGTGTGCCGGCGGCGCGGGAGATGCTTTCATTCATCAGCGTTCCGCCCAAGTCGTTGGCCCCCGCGTTCAGGCACATCGCGGCGCCTTCGGGACCCATCTTCACCCAGGATGTCTGGATGTTGGTGATCAGCGGATGCAGCACCAGCCTGGCCACGGCGTGCATCAGGATAGCCTCACGCAATGTCGGTCCCTTGCGAGCCAGGCCGCGCAGGTACATTGGCGCTTCCATGTGCACAAACGGCAGCGGAACGAACTCGGTGATGCCGCCGGTTTCCGCCTGCAGGTCGCGCAACACCAGCAGGTGGCGCGCCCAGTTCAGCGGTCCCTCCACATGGCCATACATGATCGTTGACGTGGTGCGCAGGCCAAGCCTGTGTGCCGTCCCGATGACCTCGACCCACTGCGCCGTGTTGATCTTGTCCGGGCAAATGATCGCGCGAATTTCGTCGTCGAGGATTTCGGCGGCCGTGCCGGGTAGGGTTCCGAGACCCGCCTCCTTCAGACGCGACAGGAGTTCGGCGATCGATACGCCCAGCGTTGCCGCGCCTTGAAACACCTCCAGCGGCGAGAAGGCGTGAATGTGCATCCCCGGAACCGCGGCTTTGATCGCCTTGCAGATCGAAATATATGTTTCGCCGGTATAGTCGGGGTGGATGCCGCCCTGCAGGCAGACCTCGGTCGCCCCGCGTTCCCATGCTTCCTCTGAGCGGCGCACAATCTCCTGCATGTCCAGGTCGTATGGCGTGCCGCGCAACGCCTCATGCGTCTTGCCCTTGGAGAAGGCGCAGAACTTGCAGCGGTAGTAACAGATATTCGTGTAGTTTATGTTGCGGTTGACGACGTAGCGGATGACCTCGCCTGACGTCGCGCGCCGCAAATCGTCGGCCGCTGTCAGGATCCGGTCGTAGTCGGCGTCGCGCGCGGCGAACAGACGCACGATCTCCGCCTCCTCCAGCCGCCGCCCCTCCATTGCGCGCCCGATGATGCGTTCCACGGCCGGATCGGCCTCGCTCAACAATGTTGCACGCGGCTTCGGCGCGAAGGTCAGGCCCGGCGCCCAGGCATCGTCACGCGCCCAGCCTTCAGCGTCGGCGTTTTGCAGCACGCGCGGGGCGACCTTCTTGTCCAGCCATCGATCTGGCGCCGCGATCCATGCCGGGTAGACCGGCAGCCGGGCGACGAGGATCTTACCCATTTCGGCCGTCCGTCGTGCCAGGGCATCGAGTTCCGGCCACGGCGCTTCCGGATTCACGTGATCCGGCGTCACCGGCGACACGCCGCCCCAGTCATCGATTCCGGCGTTGATCAGCTTCTGGTAGACGCCCGGTGAGAGATTCGGCGGCGCCTGGACATGCACGTCATCCGGCAGGATCAGGCGTGCTGCGGCGATGGTCCAGCACAGGTCGTCCAGATCGGGTTCGTCGCCGTCCGCCATCTTGGTGGACGGTTTCGCTCGGAAATTCTGAACGATGACTTCCTGGATGTGCCCGTATTGCAGATGCAGGTCGCGGATAGCCTCCAGCGCATCCAGGCGCTCGCGACGCGTTTCGCCAATGCCGATCAGGATGCCGGTGGTGAAGGGGACCGCCAGTTCGCCGGCCAGCCGCAGCGTGTCCAGTCGCACCGCCGGATGTTTGTCCGGTGATCCGTAATGCGGGCCGCCCTGGTGGCACAGCCGTTCGCTGGTGGATTCCAGCATCACGCCGGCGCTGGCCGATACGGGTCGAAGGCTGGCGATGTCCTCACGCGTCATCACACCGGGGTTCACGTGCGGCAGCAGGCTGGTTTCCTTCAAAACCAGTGCGCACATATCGCGCAGGTAGCTGATCGTGCTGTCCTGGCCCAGCGCATCCAATTCCTCGCGCGCTGCGCGGTATCGAAGTTCGGGCTTATCGCCGAGCGTGAAAAGCGCCTCAGTGCAGCCGGCGGCTTCCCCGGCGCGCGCGATCGCCAGCACTTCCTCGGCTGACAGATACGCCGCATGCCCGGCGCGCGGCCGCTCTGCAAAGGTGCAGTAGTGACAGACGTCACGACACAGCTTCGTCAGCGGAATGAACACCTTCCGCGAGTAGGAGATATTGCGCCCGAACAGCGCATCCCGCTTCGCAGCGGCCTGCGCCATCAGGTCTTCAAGCGATGCGTCTTCAATCATGCCTTGCTTACCACGTCCTCGGCGAATCGCTGTTGCAATTCCAGGGTCTTTTCGATCGTCGGTTGCTGCAGATAGACAATCAGGTGCTTCACGCCGACGTCACGGAAGGCGACAGCGTCGGCCAGCATATCGTCCGAACTGCCGGTGAACAGGCGGCGGCTGCCGTCTTCATTCGTGCGTGCGGTCCAGTTCGGCGGCATGAACCAGACATAGGCGATGTCGATCGACGCCGGGTCACGGCCGATCTTTTCTGCCGCCTGGTGCAACCGGTCAATCCCCGCCTTCAGCTTGGCTGGTGTGTTCAGCAGGATATGGGCGTTGTTCGACACCGGATACCACGCGTCGCCGAACCTGGCGGTGCGGCGCAGGGCAGGGGCGCTCTCACCGCCGACCCAGATTGGCGGCGCCTTCGCCGGGCGCGGCCGGTACACCACGTTGCTGAACTGCACATGCTGGCCGTCGGCGGACGGGTTGTCCTGCGTCCACAGCGCCTTCCAGGCGGCGATGTACTCGTCGGTGACGGCGCCGCGCGCCTCAAACGGTGGGGTCTGCAGTGCAGCAAACTCCTCCTTCATCCAGCCCGTGCCGACGCCGGCGATCACCCGTCCGCCCGACAGAATGTCAGCGGTGGTGAGCAGCTTTGCCGTCAGCACCGCCGGACGGTGCGGCACCACCAGTACAGAGGTTAGCAGCTTCACCTTCTGCGTGAAGCCGGCGAGAAAGCTCAGCGTGGCGATGGCATCGAAACATTCACCGGTTGGCGCACCCGGCCAAACACCGTCCGCTGTGTACGGATAGCGAACAGATGTGTGGTCCGGTACGATCAGGTGGTCGGCCACACCGATGATGGCGTAGCCTTGCGCCTCGGCCGCCGTAGCCATGGCCATGATGTTGTCCCGCGTGGTCATGCAACCACGCGTGCCGATATGGATACCGAAGTCCATCAGCTACGATCCCCCTGGGACGCCCCTGTTGCCGGATTGCTCTGCATCGTGTGCTATCGGCCCTGATAACGCAATCCAAGCGGAGGAAACCCATGCAGATCGGCTGCAGTGCCCCGACAAGCGGCCCACTGATCGGCCCCGACAGCCTGCTGCGCATCGCCACCGAGGCCGAGGCGTTGGGCTTCGACTACGTCACGGTCAGCGATCATGTGATGATCCCAACCAGCATCGCGTCGCGGTACCCCTACACGGATTCGGGGGAATTTCCCTCGGGTGCCGCCGCCGACCGGCTGGAGCAGTTGACCGCCGCCAGCTTCATCGCCGCGGCGACGACGAAGCTGCGAATCGTCACGTCGGTCATGGTCGTGCCACACCGCCCCGCCGTGCTGACCGCAAAAATTCTGGCGACACTGGATTTCCTGTCGAAGGGCCGGATCACCCTGGGCATCGGCGCCGGCTGGTGCGAGGAGGAATTCATTGCGATCGGCGCGCTACCCTTTGCGGAGCGTGGCGCCGTCACCGATGAATTCATGATGGTCTGCAAGGAATTGTGGATGTCGGACCAGCCGAAATTCGACGGGAAATACGTCAAGTTCAAGGACGTATTGTTTCCGCCAAAGCCGGTGCAGCAGCCGATCCCGATCTGGGTGGGCGGCGAAAGCGGGCCGGCGATGCGCCGTACTGCCGCCTATGGCGATGCGTGGTATCCGATCGGCACCAACCCGCAATTCCCCATGGACACGTTGAACCGTTTCAAGGCTGGCGTCGCCAAGCTGCGCGGCCTGACCGAGAAGGCGGGACGCGATCCTGCCGCCGTTGGCCTGGCCTATCGCGTGTCGTCGAATCCGGAGGCGCAACCAAAAGGGACCGTCGATGGGCAGCGCAAGCTGTTCACCGGCGGCGCGGCCGACTACGCCGGGGACATCAGGGCGCTGCAGGAGGTCGGGGTGACCGCCTTCGACTTCGGCCTGTTCGCGCCGACGCTGCAGGGCACACTGGATAACATGAAGCGGTTCCGCGACGACGTCGTCGCCAAAGTACGCTGACAGGAGCAACGACCATGAAACTTGGCATGACCATCGACATGTCCGGTCCGCACCCGAAACTGGACATGGACCGTGTCCTGGAGGCGGAACGGCTGGGGTTCCATCAGGTCTGGACCGGCGAAGCCTACAGCACCGATGCGGTAACGCCGGTCGCGTGGATTCTGGCGCGCACGACGAGGATTAAGGCCGGTACAGGCATTATGCAGATGCCTGCCCGCACGCCGGCCTGCGCGGCGATGACCGTGCTGTCGCTTCAGGCGCTGTCGGGCAACCGCTTCATCTGCGGCATCGGCCCCTCAGGCCCGCAGGTCGTGGAGGGCTGGCACGGCGTGCCGTTCGGCAAGCCGATGCAGCGGACCAAGGAGTACATCGCCATCATCAAGCAGGTTCTGGCGCGCGAGAAGCCGCTGGAGTTTCATGGCGAGCACTACGACATCCCCTACAAGGGGCCAGGCGCCAGCGGCCTTGGCCGGCCGCTGCGCAGCATCGCTCACGGCAACCCGGATGTGCAGTTCTTCATGGCGTCGATCACCCCGGCCGGCCTGCGTACGGCCGGCGAGGTCGCCGACGGCAACCTGCCGATCTTCTTCTCCCCCGACATGCCGCAGGTGGTGACGGGCCCGACGCTGGAGGGCCGCAAGAAATCCGGCAAGACGATGGAGGGCTTTGATAACGCCCCGTTCGTGCGGGCAAAGATGGGTCCGGACCTGGAGGCCTGCCGCGACGCGATCCGGCCGGAGCTCGCCCTGTATATCGGCGGCATGGGCGCGCGGACGAAGAATTTCTACAACGATATGGTTTCCGCCATGGGATTTGAAGGCGAGGCCAAGGTGATCCAGGACCTCTATCTGGACGGCAAGAAGAATGAAGCCGCGGGCAAGGTGCCGGACAAGTTGATCGATTCCATCTCGTTGGTCGGCTCCGCCGACCGCATCCGCGACCGTCTGCAGGCATGGAAGGCGATGGAAAAGGACGGGCATGTGGGCACGATGGTGCTGAAGGGCGCGAACGCCGATGTCATGCGCGTGGTGGCCGAGGCGGTGCTGTAGCACGGCGCGTCCCTACCGCAACGAAGAGGAAATAGAATCATGTCAGAGTCACCGGTCGTCCGCCTGGAAAAGGACGGCGACGTCGCGCTGATCATCGTCAACTACCCGCCCGTGAACGCGCTGGGCCCGGGCGTGGCGGACGGCATTGTCGACTGCCTGAACAAGGCCAACGCCGATCCGTCGGTGAAATCCCTGGTGCTGATGGGCGACGGCCGCAGCTTCATTGCCGGCGCCGACATCCGCGGTTTCGGCACGAACCGGAAACGTCCGCCAATCGGCCAGCGCACCTATGACGTGATGGACGCCAGCCCCAAGCCCATCGTCGCGGCGATCCATGGCTACGCACTGGGCGGCGGGCTGGAAAACGCGATGGGGTGTCACTACCGCATTGCGGTGCCGAGCGCGAAGGTGGGTTTGCCGGAGGTATTGATCGGCATTCTGCCGGGGGGCGGCGGCACGCAGCGGCTGCCGCGGCTGGTTGGCGCCCAGACTGCGCTGGAAATGATCACCTCCGGCCGGCACGTTCCGGCGCCGGAAGCAAGGAAGCTGGGAATCCTGGATGAGGTGCTGCCGGAAGGCACCGACCTGCGCAGCGCTGCCGTCGCCTATGCGCGCAAAGTGGCCGACGTTCGGCCGCTGCCGCGCGTACGCGACAAGTCCGTGACCGCCGATCCCGCCATCTTCGACGCCATGCGGAAATCCATCGCGCGCCGTGCTCGGAATCAGACAGCACCGTATCACTGCATCGCGGCGGTCGAGGCAGCCTGCACAATGGACTTCGAAGCCGGCATCCGGCGCGAGAACGAATTGTTCCTGGAACTGGAGAACGCGGACGAGGCCAAGGCGCTGCGCTACGCCTTCTTCGCTGAACGCGAGGTGGCGAAACTGCCGGATCTGCCAAAGGATGTTGCGCCTTACGAGTTCAAGGATCCGGCCGTGATCGGGGCCGGCACGATGGGCGGCGGCATCGCCATGTCGTTCGCCGATTTCGGCTACGACGTGAAGATCATGGACGCGACGCAGGAAGCGCTCGACCGCGGCATGGAGCGGATCAAGGCCAACTATGCCACATCGGTCAAGCGCGGCAGCCTGGCGCAGGAGGAAATGGAACGGCGCCTGGCGCGCATCCATCCTGTGGCCGGCTACGACGACATCAAGGATTGCGATGTCGTCGTCGAAGCCGTCTTCGAACGCATGGACGTGAAAAAGCCGGTCTTCGCCAAGCTGGATGAGGTGATGCGGCCGGACGCGTTCCTGTTCTCCAACACCTCGGCGCTCGACATGGACGACCTGGCGTCAGTGACGAAGCGGGCGGACAAGGTCGCCGGCACCCACTTCTTCTCGCCCGCCAACGTCATGAAGCTGCTGGAGGTGGTGCGACCGGCGGAGGCGTCGCCGCAGACGCTGATGACGGCAATGGCGCTGGGACGGAAGATCGGCAAGATCTCGGCGATGGCGGGCAATACCGACGGCTTTGTCGCCAATCGCTCGCGTGCGCCGTTCAACAGCGAAATGGTCATTCTGCTGGAGGAAGGTTGCCTGCCGGAGCAGGTTGACAAGGTGATGGTCGATTTCGGCTACCCGATGGGACCATTCGCCGTCGGCGATCTTGCCGGCCTCGACATTGGTGCCGAGGGACGCAAGCGGCGCGCGGCCGCCAATCCGAACTATCGGAAGTTGCCGATCGCCGACAAACTGGTGGAGATGGGCCGCTACGGCCAGAAGACCGGCGCCGGCTGGTACCGGTATGAAAAGGGCGACCGTACGCCGCACCCGGATCCCGAGGTCGCCGCCATCATCAAGCAGGTCGCCGCCGAGATGGGCGTGCCGCAGAAGGACTTCACCGACACGGAAATCCTGCAGCGGCTGCTGTTCTCCTCGGTGAACGAGGCCTGCCGCATTCTGGAGGAAGGCAAAGCCTATCGGGCGAGTGACGTCGACGTCATGTGGCTGCACGGCTTCGGCTTCCCGCGTTACCGCGGCGGGCTGATGTACTGGGCGGACGGGATCGGCGTGAAGAACGTCTACAACCAGATCGCAGCATGGCACCAGCAATACGGGGAGCGTTGGGCGCCATCCAAACTATTACGCGAACTGGCGGAGACGAATACGCCATTCCGGCAGGCAAAACCCGCCCCGTTCGCGTAAATGGCATGACCTGTCGCGGCGCGTGAGATTGCACCTTGACGCGCCGCGACAGCGTCGCCACGCTCCCACGGGTTTCAAGGGTTGGAGTTGATGCGACGTAGGCTCTCGATCGCCCTTGGGGCGCTCGCTGCACTGTCCGCCGGCCAGATGGCTGCCGCAGCCGATCCATTTAAGTGCCCCAACGTGGGCGGCGACTTCGTCTTCGGGCAGGAAGCCAATATCAATACGCTTGACCAGATGACGTCGTCGACGATCTCGACACGCAACATCGCGATGAACATCTACGAATCGCTGATGACGCGCGATGAGAACAATCGCCCGATCCTGGAACTCGCGGAGTCGATGACCGAGTCGCCGGATCGCCTGACCTATACATTCAAGCTGCGTCAGGGCGTGCAGTTCCACAACGGCAAGCCGATGACTTCGGCCGATGTCGTTGCGTCCTTCGACCGCTATGCCAAGGTGGGCAACCAGCGCAGCACGTTGGACAATGTCCAACGGTGGGACGCGCCAGACCCGCAGACCTTTGTCATCACGATGAAGAAAGTGCAGCCGACCTTCATCCAGGCGCTGTCTTCCTTCAGTGTTCCGATCGTGATCATTCCGGCTGAATTCCGTGATGTCCCGGCACAGCAGCTGACCAACCCGATTGGCACTGGCCCGTTCCAACTGGTCGAGGCGGTGCCGGGCAGCGCGGTCAAGCTGAAGCGCTATGACGGCTACAAGCCGAATGTCACTTTCGATCAGCGCACTGGCTTTGGCGGCTACAAGCAGGCCTGCCTGAACACCGTCACCTTCCGGATCGTTACGGAGCCTGGTGCGCGCGTGGCTGGCCTGCGGACCGGCGAGCTGCAGGGCGTGGAGGACGTGCCGGCGAAATCCGTGCCGGACCTGAAGAACGACAAGAAAATCACCATCCTGCCGTTGAAGAACTGGTGGGTGCAGATCGCCAATCCGAACACGTCCGCGCCGCCCACCGACAATCTGCTGGTGCGCAAGGCGATCCAGGCGGCGCTGGACATGGATGAGATCATGGACGCCGCGTCCGACGGCAATTACCAGTTGAACGTCGGGTTCCAGTATCCCAACCAGCCCGACTACACGGACGCCGGCAAGGACGTTTACAACCTGCACGATGCGGCGCTGGCGAAGAAATACCTGGCCGAAGCCAATTACCAGGGCGAGCCGGTCATTCTGCTGACCAACAAGGACTATCCGCCGATGTACAACTCGGCGCTGGTCATGCAGCAGCAGCTACAGGCCGTCGGCATCAATGCCCAGATGAAGGTCGTCGACTGGCCGACCTCGGTGCAGATGATGCAGAACACGACCGAGGGCTGGAATTTCCACTTCACCGGCTGGGGCACGCAGCCGGCGCTCGGCGCCCTGGCCACTATGCAGTTCCTGATCATGCCGAATGCCACCTACAAGCCGAAGGGCGGCAAGGACGATCCCGACATGCTGGCCGCGTGGAACGACATGAACACGCTGCCGACCCCGGAAGGCCGTCAGCAGGCCTTTGTGCGAATGCAGAAGCTCATTTTCGACCGGGTCTATGCCGTGCCGTTCGGCTCCTTCACCAAGATTCAGGCGGTTCGGTCCAACGTGAACGGGTTCACGCCGTTTCGTATCCCACGCATGGCCAATGTCTGGATGACGCCTTGACCGGAATCTGATGGCAGGAGTCATCGCACGCCGGCTTGTCGGATCGATCCCGATTCTGCTGATCGTCAGCCTGATTACCTTCGCGATGATCCACATGATCCCGGGCGATCCTGCCGCGGCCATTGCCGGGCTGTCGGCAACCGGCGAGCAGATCGCCAACATCCGCCGCGACCTCGGGCTTGATCAGCCATTACTGACGCAGCTCGGTCACTGGTACCTGAACCTGATGCAAGGCGACCTCGGCCGGTCGCTGCTGCTGGGACAACCCGTGCTCAGCGCAACCATGCAGCGCCTGCCGGTCACGCTGGCGCTGTCCGGCTACGCCCTGGTGCTGACCCTGCTGTTCGGGTTGCTCAGCGGCATTGTCGCAGCGCTGCGGCAGAATACCTGGATCGACCAGGCGGCAATGGTTTTTGCCATGCTGGGCATCTCGGTCCCGAACTTCTACCTCGGCCTGCTGATGATCATTCTGTTTGCCGTTCATCTCGGCTGGTTGCCGACTGGCGGATACATTCCGTTCACCGCCGACCCAATCGGCTGGCTGGCGACGTCGACCATGCCGGCGATTTCACTGGCGCTGTTGCTGACGGGGCTGCTGGCGAGGATTACCCGGTCTACCATGCTGGAAGTGCTGCGTCAGGATTACATCCGCACGGCGCGTGCCAAGGGCCTCCCGGAGCGCCGCGTGGTGCTGCGCCACGCGCTGGCCAATGCGCTGATTCCGATCACGACGGTCATCGGTATTATCGTCAGCCTGCTGATCTCGGGCTCCGTCGTGACCGAAACATTATTTTCCATCCCCGGCATTGGACAGTTGCTCACGCAGGCGGTCCTGAACCGGGACTATCCGATGGTGCAGGGCGGCCTGCTGATCACCACGGCACTGCTGGTGCTGATCAACATCGCCGTCGACGTCTGCTACGCCCTGTTGGACCCGCGGGTGCGCTATTGAGCCGCCCACGACGAAGCCTGGGTGTCCTGCGCCGCCTGCTCCATCACCGCCTGTTCCTGCTCGGCGCCGCGTTGTTCGGCATCATCCTGGCGGCGGCTTTGCTGGCCCCGCTCATCGCGCAGGTTGACCCGAACAAACTGTCGATGCGCAACAAATTCCAGCCGCCATCCATGAACTACGTGTTCGGCACGGACAATTTCGGCCGCTCGCTATGGTCCCGGGTGATCTGGGGTGCACAGCTATCCATGTTCATCGGCGGCGCCGTCGTGGCGATCAATGCCGTCGCTGGCACCGCCATCGGCGCCATTGCCGGCTACTTCAGGCCGCTCGACAACATGCTGATGCGTATCAACGATGCGCTGATGGCGTTTCCCGCCGTGCTGCTGGCGATTGCCGTTACCGCCGTGCTGGGACCATCCGTCAACGACGTCATCATCGCCCTGGCGATTGTCTATACGCCGCGCACCGCACGCATCGTGCGGTCCTCCGTCATCGTGCTGCGGGAAATGGAATATGTGCAGGCGGCGCGCGCCGCCGGGGCAGGGGACTGGCGCATCCTGCGCCGCCACATCCTGCCCAACGCCATGGCGCCGTTGCTGGTGCAACTGTCTTTTCTGTTCGCCTATGCCGTGCTGACCGAGGCGACATTGTCCTTCCTGGGCGTTGGTGCCGTGCCGCCAACCCCGACCTGGGGCAACATCATGGCCGAGGGACGGCAATACATGACCGACGCGCCCTGGATCATCACCATTCCGGGCGCCGCACTGATGATCACCGTCCTGGGCCTGAACCTGCTGGGCGACGGGCTGCGCGACGTGCTGGACCCACGGCTGAGGATTCAGCAATGACCCTGCTGTCGGTCGAACACCTTACCACCGCCTTCCGTACCGAACGTGGCGAAGTCACCGCGATCGAGGACATCTCCTTCACGCTCGACCGCGGCGAGGTCATGGGCATCGTCGGCGAGTCCGGCAGCGGCAAGAGCGTCACCGCGCTGGCGATCATGGGCCTGCTGCCAATGCCGCCGGCGCGCATCCTGGGCGGCAGCATTCGTTTCGACGGGACCGACCTGCTGACGCTGTCCGACAAGGCCATGCAGCGGCTGCGCGGCCCTGGAATCGCCATGGTTTTTCAGGAACCGATGACTTCGCTGAATCCGGTCTTCACCATCGGCGACCAGATCATCGAAACCATCAAGGCGCATGAGCGAATTTCCGAACGCGACGCCTTCGCGCGAGCGGTCCAGATGCTGGAGAAGGTCGGCATTCCCTCTGCCGCGACACGGATGACCGATTATCCGCATCAGTTATCGGGCGGGCAGCGGCAGCGTGTGATGCTGGCGATCGCCCTGGTCTGCCGGCCGCGCCTGCTGATCGCAGACGAGCCCACCACCGCCCTGGACGTGACGATCCAGGCACAGATTCTCGACCTGATCCTGGACCTGCGCGACGAGTTCGGCATGGCGGTGATCATCATCACCCATAACATGGGCGTGATCGCCGAGACCGCCGACCGCGTACTCGTCACCTATGCCGGCCGCGTGGTGGAACAGGCGCCGGTGAACCGCCTGTTCGACGAGCCGCTGCATCCCTACACCAGCGGCCTGCTGGCCTGTGTGCCGACGCTGGAGCAGGAGCAGGACCGTCTGCTGGCCATTCCCGGCAACCTGCCGGAACCGGCCCGGCGGCCACCGGGCTGCCGTTTCTCCGATCGCTGCGAGCATGCCGTCGCCGCCTGCCGCGACGGTCTGCCACCACTGGACGATTTCGGCGCTGGCCACCGCGCCGCCTGCATCAGGGCCCTGGAGCTGCGCCGATGACGGCACTGGTCCAGGCAGTCGGGCTGACGAAGCATTTCGAAGTCGAATCTGGCGGGTGGCTCAGCCGCGGCGGCACGGTGCTGCGCGCGGTGGATGGCGTGGACCTGTCAGTCGAAGCCGGCGAAACCCTTGGGCTCGTCGGCGAATCCGGCTGCGGCAAGTCCACGCTGGGAAGGCTGCTGATCCGGCTGATGCCTTCGACGGCCGGCGATATCCTGTTCGACGGCCGCAACATCACGGCGCTGGGTGCCAAGGCGCTGCGGCCAGTGCGCCGGTCGATGCAGATCGTTTTCCAGGACCCATTTGGCGCGCTCAATCCGCGCATGTCCGTCGAGGACATCATCATGGAGCCGCTGCTCATCCACGGCACGCGCGCTGCCGCCGCCCGGTCGGCCGTCGGCGAGATGCTCGACAAGGTCGGGCTGCCGCGTGCGGCCGCCGAACGTTTTCCACACGAGTTTTCCGGTGGCCAGCGGCAGCGCATCGGCATTGCGCGAGCGCTGGTACTGCACCCGAAATTCGTGGTGTGTGATGAGCCGGTGTCGGCGTTGGATGTTTCGGTACAGGCACAGATCGTCAACCTGCTGACGGACCTGCAGGCGGAGCTTGGGCTGACGTATCTGTTCATCGCCCATGATCTCGGCGTTGTGAAGCACATCTCCACGCGCGTCGCCGTGATGTATCTCGGCAAGGTGGTCGAGATCGCCGAAAAGCGCGACCTCTATGCCCGGCCGCTGCATCCCTACACGCAGGCACTGCTGAAATCCGTGCCCATTACGCACCCATCACAACGTAAGCGCGGGGCGGAGCGCAAGCCGCCGCTCAGCGGCGATATCCCCAGCGCCATCGCGCCGCCTTCGGGATGCCGTTTCCACACGCGCTGCCCGCACGTCATGCCGGTCTGCTCGCAACAGGAACCGGCAATGCGGCCGGGGGGTGCGGCACACGCGGTTGCCTGCCATCTGATCGAACCAACGCCGGGCTGAGCCGTTCACCCTCCTCACCGCAGGAGGATCGGCATGAAACAGCCGCACACGGAATCCACCGTTCAGCACACGGACGATCAGCAGAATACCGGCAACCACAAGAAGCCGGGTGCTCCTGACGCCGGTGGCGCCGACAAGTTTGGCGGCACGCGCGCTGGCGCCGAGAATGTGGAAAAGCCGCCGGGACCAGCGCAGCCGACGCGATCGGCTTGACGTCGCGCAAGTGACACGCCCCTCCCTTCCCGTTAGCCTTCCGGCAGGGAAGGGAGGACATTCATGAAAGTCGGAACGGCACTCAGCATTCTGGCCCAACCGGGCCGTCCGGACGTGGCGCTGTACAACGAGCACATGGCTCTCGGCGATCTCGCAGAGCCCCTGGGCTTCGACTCGCTCTTTGCGCTGGAGCATCATTTTACCGGCTACTCCATGTCGCCGGCGCCGCTGCAACTTCTCAGCTATTACGCCGGCCGCACCAGGCGCATCACGCTAGGCACCTGCGTCATCGTGCTGCCCTGGCACGACCCGATCCGCGTGGCAGAGCAGATCGCACTGCTCGACATCATCAGCGGTGGCCGCACCCTGATGGGCTTCGGCCGTGGCGCCGCCACCGTTGAATATGAGGGGTTCCGCATCCCGATGGAGGAGGCGCGTCCGCGCTTCGTCGAGTCTGCGCAATTGATCATCAAGGCGCTGGCGAACGACAGCTTCGAATGGGACGGGCAGTTCTACAAGATTCCCCGCACCTCGATCCGCCCGCGGCCGATCTCACGGCCCGAGGAGCGCTTCTACGCCTCCTCGGTCAGCCCGGAATCCGCCGAGGTCATGGCCAAGCTCGGCTTCGGCATGATGATCGTGATGCAGAACGAATGGCCAAAGGCAGCCGAGGACGTGCTGCGTTATCGCGAGATGGTGCGCAGCGTCGGCCATACGCCGCGCCCGCCGATCATTCTGACCAATGTCGCCTGCGCCCCGACGCGGCAGGAAGCACGGGACTGGGCCACGCGCTACCTGAGCGAAAAGTGGGATTCCATCGACAACCACTACCACTTCTCGGATGGCCACCTGTCCACCGTGAAGGGCTACGAATCCTACGGCAAGCTGGCGAAGACCTATACCAAGATGAAGGATGAAAGTTTTCGCGCGAAGGCAACGGATTTTTACGTCAGCATCCAGGTGGTCGGGACGCCGGATGACTGCATCCAGCAGGTTGCCGAACTACGTCGCCTGACCGGCATGGATCATCTCGTCACCGAATTTTCGTTCGGCTCGATGCCGCACCATCTTGCGGAACTGAACATGCGACTGTTCGCTGAGAAGGTCGCTCCGGTGCTGCAGCGGGATGCCGCGTTCCAAGGCGAGATCGATCCCGAGGTCCAGCAGTCAAACGCCAGCGATGAGCGGCTCTTCGCCCCGGCCTGACGCCTGAACAACCGTTGGCCGCGGAACCTGGTGCGTCCGCGGCCGACAGCTCGATCAGACGGTCTCCGCCACCTGCTTCGCCGCGATCGCCTGTCGCGCGGCCTCGCGTCGGGAGTCGAATTTGGCCAGGCGGCGGCGAGGGTTGGGGTGGATTTCGTTTTCGGCTTCGCCTGGCCGTTTTTGTGATCCCGCCCAGCCATGGGCAGCGATATCAAAGATGATGCCGGACAGGTCGGTATGCTTCACCTCATATCCATCCGGATTGTTCGGATCACCCATGATCCAGGTCGCCCCGGTCTGGCGCACATGTTTGCCGGTTGCAACGACATCATCGACCCAGAAGCCGATGTGATGCAGGCCGACGAAGTCCTTGCCGGTACCCTGTGACGCCTCATCGGACTTGAAGTGCAGGATGGCCAGGTTCACGACACCATCGGTCAGGAATACGCCTTCTGCCAGCTCGCCATCTATTTCGGCGACTTCCTCGAGTCCCAGCGCTTCCTGGTAAAACGCCGCGGTTTCCCACGGATCGGTCACGCTCAGCGCAACATGGCGCAGACGGCCCTTCGGTTTCTCGGTCATCGTTCCACGCTCCCTCTCTGCTCTCCCAGGCCAGTATCACAGCGGAAGCCGCTTCGGGCTGCAAGTCCGCTGGCTTTGCCGCGTCGCGCGGGGCGTGCGATAAGTCGTGCCTTGACAAAGGCAGAGGGACGATCCGCGATGATCACGCTATACGGCATGGGCAGTCCAAACGTCGTTAAGGTCTACATCGCACTGGAAGAACTGGCGCTTCCGTATGAGGTGAAGCCGGTCGACGTCTTCACCGGCCAGCAGTTCGACGCCGACTTCCTGAAACTCAATCCGAACGCCAAGGTCCCGGTCATCATCGATCCCGATGGCCCAGGCGGGAAGCCGTACACCTGTTTCGAATCCGGCGCGATCCTGCTGTACCTGGCGGAAAAGACCGGCAAGCTGCTGCCTGCCGACCCCGCGGCCAAATATGATGCTGTTCAGTGGCTCATGACGCAGATGTCGACCGTCGGCCCGATGTTCGGCCAGTTCGTGCACTATTTGCGTTTTGCCCCGGCTGGCAACGACTATTCCAAGAGCCGTTACCAGACGCAGGCCATCCGGGTTACCGAGGTCATCGACCATCGCCTGAACGCCAACGAGTATCTGGCGGGCGGCGAATATACGATTGCCGACGTCGCCACCTATCCCTGGCTGCGAAACGTTCCAGCTCTGCTCGGCGCCGACATTGCCGCCAAATTCCCGAACGTCACTCGCTGGGTGAAGCAGATCGATGAGCGGCCGGCAGTCAAGAAGGCGCTTGCCGAGGTGGACGCCGTGCGCGCCCGCACCACGCAATTTGACAAGGCAACGCCGGTCAATCTCGACAAGATGTTTGGCCGCGGTCAGTTCGCAGCCGCGTAACAAGGCGCCAGGCGGCGGCCCGCTGCCGCCGCCCGAGCCGGGTTACCAGATGGTGCCGAACCGGCCGCCGGCGCCAAACACCAGGATCAGCACGATGATCACCACCAGCAGGATCATGCCGCCGCCATAATGGCTGCGCCCATAGTAGCCGGAGCGGTAGCCATAGAACCCGCCGCCGCCGAACAACAGGATCAGGATCAGAATTAGCAGCAACAGGCCCATCGTGCTCTGCCTCCACGCAACCGGTTATAGGTCAGGAATGAACGCATCCGGGGCACCGCGGTGGCAGCGCGCCGTGGCGCCGGACGATGTCGGGCGGTAAATTGTTGGAATGGCATCGACCCCGGTTTCGCCCCGCGTCACGCCGCCCTGGCACCCGGACAGCCTGGCAGCGCGGCGTCCTTTCCTCGATCGTCGCGCCCGGCTGACGCGGGACGCACGAGCTTTCTTTGCGGCCGGCGGCTACACCGAGGTGGAAACACCGTATGCCGTACGCGCGCCAGGCGAGGAGGTGCATCTGCGGCCCTTCGCCACGCTGCGTGAATTCCCCGATGGGCGGACCGAGCCGCTATGGCTTCATACCAGCCCGGAATTTGCCATGAAGCGCCTGCTGGTGGGCGGTGCTGGCCCGATCTTTCAGTTCGCCCGCGTCTGGCGGAACGGCGAAGCCAGCGCCACGCACGCGCCCGAGTTCACCATGCTGGAATGGTATCGGCCAGATACCGGGATGGATGATCTGATCGCCGAGACAACGGCCTTGCTCCAGGCGGTGCTTCCCCCGGTTGTGACCTGCCGCGGCGTCAGCACCGACCTGTCACAGGTCGAGCGTCTGACACTGCAGGAGGCTTTCCACCGCCACGCCGGCGTCGCCGATCTGCTCGGCATCGGTGAGGATGCGCCCGCCCTGGCCGTTGCCGCCGGCACCAGGCTGCGCGATGGCGAAACCTGGGAGGACCTGTTCTTCCGCCTGCTGCTGGAGCGAGTGGAGCCGCATCTGGGCCGTGACCATCCCACCTACCTGACGCACTGGCCGGCTGCGCAGGCCGCGCTCGCGCGGCGCGATCCTGCCGACCCCCGTGTGGCGGAGCGGTTTGAACTGTTCGTCTGCGGCATCGAACTGGCTAACGCCTTCGTGGAACTGACCGACGCTGCCGAACAGCGCGCGCGGTTTCAGGCGGACAGAGCACGACGGCAGGCGCTGGGCGGTCAGGACTGGCCGCTGGACGAGGATTTCCTCGCCGCCCTGGCCCACGGCATGCCGCCGGCGGCCGGCATCGCCCTTGGCTTCGACCGGTTGGCAATGATCGCCGCCGGCGCCGATCGGATCGGCCAGGTTTTGTGGCTGCCTCCGGAAGACCTGATGGTATAGTCCGCGACGGGAGCCAATATCACAGGGATGATGATGCGCCGCCTGGTTGTCCTGTTGCTGATCGGCCTGCTGAGTGCCTGTACCGACATGCTCGCGGCGCGCCAGGCCCAGCTGAACCAACTGGTGGGCCGGCCGGAGATCGACGTGATCCAGGCGATGGGCGTGCCTACCAGGACCTTCGAAACCGGGGGCGTGAGGTTCCTGTCCTACCAGCAATCGCAAACCCAGGTAATGCCAGCCTCGCCGTGGTATTGGTATGGGCCAATGCCTGGCTTCTATGGCGGCTTCCCGCCGCAGGTGGTGACCTGGTCGTGCGACACCACTTTCTCGATCGCCAATGGCGTGGTCACCGGTTTCACCCTGCGGGGCAACGGCTGCTGAGAGATCTGTCCAGCGTGGCTCAGTCCATGACCGCGTGCCCGGGTTCGGCCGGCGCCGCCTGCTTCGGCCGCCGCATCAGCAGCAGCAACAGCAACATCGGCAGCGACGTCAGCATCATCAGCTTCCAGTCGTTGTTATAGGCGATGATCAGCGCCTGACGGTTGAGGATGCCGTCCAGCACCTGCGCGCTGTGTGGCGTGGTTGGCATCAGCGATGCCGCGGCGCCCTGGAAGGCACGGTTCAGCGGCGTGATATAGCTGGACAGCACCGAGTGCTCGACCTGCACCGTCTGCGATACCATCGCAGTGGTAACCGAGATGCCAATAGCGCTCCCCACGTTGCGCACCAGGCTGAGCAGTGCCGTGCCCTCAGTACGAAGCGCTGGCTCCAGCGTCGCGAAGGCGATTACTTGCAGCGGGACGAAGACGAAACCCAGGCCAAAGCCTTGCAACGCGGTATTGGTAATGATGTCGAAGTCCGACACGGCCGGCGTCCAGCCGGTCATGGTGTAGAGGCTGTAGGACAACACCAGGATGCCGAAGCCCATCAGTAACCGTGGGTCCACCCGGTTCGACAGCCTGCCGGCAACCAGCATGGCCATCATGGTGCCGACGCCGCGTGGCGCCATCGCCAGTCCGGCGGTCTCCACCGGATAGTTCGCCAGGGTCTGTAGCCACGGCGCCAGCAGCGCGGAGACCGCCAGCAGCACCATGCCCACCGCAAACATCACCAGCAGGCCGGCGTTCAGGTTGCGATCCCTAAAGATCCGCGGCGTAATGAACGGCCGTTCCGCGGTCAGCATGTGCACCGCGAACAGATAGAACCCCAGCACCGCAACCGTGGTCTCGATGATGATCTCGGTCGAGCCGAACCAGTCCTGCGTCTCGCCGCGGTCAAGCATCAGTTGCAGGCCGCCAATGCCCAGCGCGAGCGTGAGAAAGCCGGTCCAGTCGAACGGGCGCACAGATGGCTCCGTCCGTGGCAGGAACGCCCACATGCCGGCCGTCGCCAACAGGCCGAACGGCAGGTTGACGAAAAACACCCAGCGCCAGTTGTAGAGTTCTGTCAGGTAGCCGCCCAGCGTCGGGCCCAGGATCGGCCCGACCATGACGCCCATGCCCCAGATCGCCATGGCGGAGCCGCGCTGCTCTGCCGGGTAGATCGACAGCATCGTCGATTGCGATAGCGGCACCAGTGCAGCGCCAAAGACGCCCTGCAACAGGCGGAACACCACCATTTCGGTGAGCGATCCGGCGATGCCGCACAGCATGGAGGCTACGGTGAAGCCGATCATGGAGATCAGATACAGGTTCTTCAGTCCGAACCGCGCGGACAGCCAGCCGACCGGCGCAGTCATGATGGCCGCGGCGGTGATGTAGGATGTCAGGACCCATGTGACCTGGTCGGTGCTTGCCGACAGGCTGCCCTGCATATACGGCAGCGCGACATTGGCGATGGTGGAATCGAGCGACTGCATCAGCGTCGCCATCATCGCGCACACGGTGATCAAGGCGCGGTACGGCACCGCGCCCTGCGTTTCTGCAGTCATGGAGAATGGTCCTACAGCAGGTCGTGCAGCGTACGGACGTGTCCGGTATCGATATCAATCTGGGCGCTCATGCCCGCGCGCAAGGGCGGATCGCCGGGCTTGCGGTCAACGCGAATCCGCACCGGAATCCGCTGCACCACCTTCACCCAGTTGCCGGAGGAGTTCTGCGCCGGCAGCAACGAGAAATTCTGATCCGTGGCCGGAGCGATATCCTCAACCACGCCGGTCCAGGTGCGCCCGGGGTAGATGTCGAAGCTGACCTCGACCGGATCGCCCGTCCGGGCATAGGTAAGTTGTGTTTCCTTGGGCTGTGCCTGCACCCAGACACGGTCGGTAGAGACGAAGCCGAACGCCGCGGTGCCGGCGGGCAGGAACATGCCGGGCTGCAGTTTGCTGACCTGCGTGACGATGCCGTCATAGGGCGCACGAACGACTGCATGGTTCATGGCCCGCACGGCCTCGGCCACCTCGGCCTGCGCCTGCTTCACCGAAGGTGCGTCATCCGGCGCGATGTCCGGGTTGCCGGCCAGTTTGGCCAGAATGGCTCTGGCCTGTGCCTGCGCGGCGCTGACTGCCTCCTGATCGGCAGCGAGCTTGTAGCGGGCATCGTCGGTGGCCTGCTGCGTGGCGGCATGCGACTTCACCAGATAGGCAAGCCTGTCGTAGGTGAGCTGATCGGCGCTGACCTGCTGTTCGCGTGCCCCGATCTGTCGCAGGGCGGCCTGGTAGTCGGCCTTCATCGATTCCACCGCCAGCTTTGCCTGCGCCAGGTTGGCGACCGCGTTGTCAATGGCGATACGGAATTTCTGCGGGTCGAGACTGAACAGGACGTCGCCCTGACGCACACTCTGCCCTTCGCGCACCGGGATCCCGGCCACGATGCCTGATACGTCGGTCGACAGGGTCAGGCTGTCGGCTTGCACATAGGCGTCATCGGTGCTGACCCAGCGGCCAGAAGACAGCCAGTAGGCAGGACCACCAACCAGAACCGCGAGCACACCGGCTGCCATCAGGCCCCAGCGCAGACGGCGTTTCCGACTCGATGAACCGGCGCCAGCGATCGGGCGATCCAGATCGCCTTGATAAGCAGATGCAGCTTGCGACATGAAATTCCTGCGGTAGTCCGTATGGAGTGCTGATCGTAAGCTGGCTTCTTATCTATCTGGTTCAAGCGCTCGGGTCATGCGTCGCTGCCGTGGCACGACTGCAAGCCGGTGCTGACAAATCACCGAAAGTTGCGCTAATTCTGATCCGGCTCGTGCTGAATCCGCCTGGGTGGCTTCCGCCGGTCCATCCGGAGCAGGAACAGCTTCGATCGATGGCGCACAGGATTTAGGTGTTGCAGGAGTTCCACAGTGTGTGCTTAATCCCACACCTAATCATTTCATCGCCTTGACGGCCCGAAACGGTTTCTGCATAGGCTACGTAGCCGTTAAATTTGGCGGCAGAACGGTCTAGCCCGCGCCCCGCAGGCTAAACGGAGGGAATAGCAGATGAAAGTTAGAATGATGGGTGCGAAGATAGCTGTTATTGCTCTCTCCGCAGTCGTATCATTTTCGTTCACGGCGAACGCCCAGATCCAGAAGCGTCCGTCGCCTAAGGCACAACTTTATGCCTTCAAGACCCGTCCGGCGTCTGGTTGCCCTGGTCTGGACTGGCATGTGACGGTTGAGCCTGATCGGACCATTTCCGGCTTCGTGGGCTGGGACCGCATGCAGCACATGGCGCGTCTGGAAGGCACGATCGCCAAGGACAACACGTTCAAGGTCAACGCCCAGGAAGTTGGTGGCACCGGCCGTCAGGCCGTCGTGACCGGCCGCGCCGGTGGCACGTATCTGGAGATCGCGATCTCCGGCACGGGCACGCCCTGCGACGACGTGATCCTGAACGTGCCGCGCGTTGTCGGTGGCCTGAGCGGCGGCGGCGGCTAGACCTCGCCGACGTCCCTCAGTCGCTTGGATTGAGACAGGGCTCGAGACTCGTCGGCGGAAGCGCCGGCCGAGGATCGGGCCCTTGGCTTTTGCGAACGGCGCTTTCGCCGACACTGTACGGTTCGTCGGCTTTATTGCTGCGGCCACTTGGACCCACGGCTGGCTCTTTCGCGGACGCCGTTACGCGCGCGGAGCGGCGAACCGTGTCGCATCGACTTTACTGTCGATACAAGACGTATCTACAGGAAGCCGATGCTGAACCAGGGTACCGCGGCCACCACGACAAGGCCGATCAGCACGGCCAGCATATATGCCCAGATCCGTCGCATCGCGGCATCCGGGGAGACGCGGCCGATGGCACACGCGGCGTAGTACCCAACCCCGAATGGCGGCGCGAACAGGCCGATACCCATCGCCAGGATGACCACCATCGCATAGTGGACCTCATGAATTCCGGCCGCCCGGGCGGACGGGAACAGCAACGGTCCGAACAGCACGATGGCCGGAATGCCTTCCAGCACACTGCCGAGAATAACGAATGCAACGATCGACACGGCCATGAAGCCGATGGCGCCGCCGGGCATCGTGGCCATGGCAGCGGCGAGTTGCCGCGAAAACCCGGACTGTGTCAGCGCCCATGCCATGCCGGTCGCTGTGCCGATGATCAGCAGGATGGCGCCGGACAACGCCGCTGTCTCGATCAGCATCGGATACAGCCGCCGGATCGGGAATTGCCGATAGATCAGGATGCCGGCCAACACGCCGTAAACAATGCCGATGGTGGAGACCTCCGTCGCCGTCGCGATTCCCTCAATGACCGCACTGCGGATCACCACGGGCAGGATCAGCGCGGGCACGGCGATGACAAAGGTCTTGCCGATCTCCGCCCAGGAGGCGCGGGCCACGCCGGCCAGATCCTCATCACGCCCACGCCAGCGGGCAATCGCCGCCAGCGCAATCGCCAGCACCAGGGCCGGCATCAGGCCGCCAGTGAACAGTGCCGCAATCGACACGCCCGTCACCGAGCCGATCGTAATGAGCACCAGGCTGGGCGGGATCGTTTCACTCATGGCGCCCGAGGCTGCGAGTAACGAAACCAGTTCGCCCTCGTTCTGGCCGCGCCGCTTCATTTCCGGAAACAGCACCGGCGCCACGGCCGCCATGTCGGCCGCCTTCGATCCGGAAATACCGGAGACCAGATACATCGCGCCCAGCAGCACATAGGACAGGCCGCCGCGCACATGGCCCAGCAGCGCGGCAAGGAAATTGACCATGGCGCGCGCCATGCCGGTCATCTCAATCAGCAGGCCCAGGAAGACGAACAACGGCACTGCGAGCAGGATCAGGCTGCTCATGCCCTCGTCCATACGCGAAACGACAATGGTCAGCGGCGTGCGTGTCAGCGTTGCCAGATAGGCCAGCGTCGCCAGCCCGAAGGCGAAGCCGATTGGCACCGAAAGTAGCACCGCCGCACCCAGCAGCCCGACAAAGAACAGCACCAGGTTCCAGTTGCCCAGGCCTTTCAGCCAGGGCGCGCCATAGCGCAGCGCAACGATCATGATAGCGCCGACGGCCAGACCGAACAGCGCATCCCGCCAGGACAGCCGCAGCAGGCGTTGCAACGCGGTCAGTCCCATCAGCACGCAGCCGACCGGAATGGCCATGGCGCGAAACGTGTTGTGGATGCCCAGCGCCGGTGTCTCAATGAACCATTCATCGGCCGCATATTCGTAGGCCGACGGCAGCACCATCGCCAGGAACACCGCGACAGCAACGATCGCCAGCGCCTCGCAACGCGTCCTTCCGGCCGGCGAAAAACCAGCGACCACCGCCGTCAGGCGCATGTGCTCGCCGCGTTGCAGCGCCAGTACGCTGCCCAGCATGGCAAGCCAGAGGAACAGGATCGACGCTAGTTCGTCGGTCCAGACGATCGGCGCGTGGAACGCGTAGCGGGCGGCGACGCCGGTGAACAGGACGCAGATCTCCGCCACCACCAGCAGGGCCGCGGGGACTTCAGCGATGTGGCGCAGCGCCGTATCCAACCATTGCGCGGCACGTGGACTGGCGCTCGGCACGACCTGGCGGGCGGCGAGGCGATCGCCGTCCGCCTGCTCAGGTAACGGCATTACGACAAAGTGCCGACCTGGGATTCCAGGATGCCCCACGCCTCGTCGCCGTACTTCTTCTTCCACTCGGCGTAGAAGCCGGCCTGCTTCAGCGCGTCCCGGAAGGCCGGCTTGTCGACATCCTCAAAGATCAGTCCCTTGGCTTTCAGGTCTTCGGCGACCGTGCCGTTCAGGCTGGCGATATCGGCCCGCTCATCCAGCGCCGCCTTGTTCAGTTCCTGCGCGATCACCTTCTGCACGTCCGGCGGCAGCGCATTGAAGCTCTTCTTATTTGCCAGCATCCAGAACCCGTCCCACATATGGCTGGTCAGCGAGACATACTTCTGCACTTCGTACAGCTTGGCGATCTGGATCAGCGTCAGCGGATTTTCCTGCCCCTCGGCGATCTTGGTCTGCAGCGCGGAATAGACCTCGGCAAAGTTGATGCTGATCGGCGAGGCGCCAAGCGCGGTGAACATCGAGGTCCAAAGGGGTGAGACGGGGACACGGATCTTGAAGCCCTTCAGATCGGCTGGCGTCTTGATCGGCTTGGTCGATGACGTGATCTGGCGGAAGCCGTTGTCCCACATTTTGTCCATGGCGGTCAGGCCGCGCTTGTCGATCTCGGAGCGAACGTAGGCGCCAAGCGCGCCATCCATCGCCTTCCAGACCGTGTCGTAATCCTTGAAAGCAAAGCCGACGCCATTGATCGAGGCGGCAGGCACCAGCGTCGACAGGATCAGGCCCGAGAGCGTGAAGAAGTCGATGGCGCCGGAGCGAAGCTGCGACAGCATGTCGGTATCGGTGCCCAACTGGTTGTTCGGGAACACCTGGATGTCGACCGCGCCATTGGTGGCCTTCTTGATCCGCTCCGCGGCTTCCTGCGCGCGCACGGATTGCGGGTGGGTAACCGGTGAGTTGTTGGCCAGCTTCAGGGTGAAGTCGGCGGCCCGGGCAGGGCCACTGCCGATCGCGAACAGCGGCAGCGAAGCGCCGGCGGCCCCAAGGGCGGACCCTTGAGCGAGAAGGGCGCGGCGAGACATGTTCAGCATAGGACGTATCCCAAGGTTTCAACCGGCGCGTCGGATACGGCGCACGTGCAAGGTCAGCAAGCCGTCCCGCGATTGGCTGCCGCGCTCGCACTGCATAAACAACTTGGTAATCTTTGCCTGCCAGAATGCCGGGGGAGGCTTCCTGATGCTCCCGCCGACCGTGCAACTCTGGCTGAAGCGAACCGCGTCACTGTGGCCCTTGCATGAGGACGAGGACGCCGGACCGGGCTCGCTGATGGCTGCCGCCGCAGCGGCCGAGCTTGCCGCGCCGGACGGGGCGCCGCTGCACGGCCGCACCGACGAGGCCCCCGCCGGGCCGCCAAACCCCTGGCCGCCGGACCGCCTGGCGGTGACCAACCATCTGTGGGGCGACGGCTTCATCCTGCCCGGCGGCGAGATTGAAACCATGCGGCTGGCATACCCGTTGGGCCTGTCGTCGGCTGCCAGCCTGATGCTGGTCGGTGTCGGCGGCGGCGGACCCGCCTGTTGCATCGCCAAGAACCTCGGCGCCTGGGTGACTGCTTATGAGGTGGAAGACGGCCTGATCGAACAGGCGCGGGCGCTGCTGAAAGCCTCCGCCATGAGCCGGAAGGCCACAGTGGAGCGCTGGAACCCGCAGCGCCCCGACTTTCCGGCGCGGCACTTCCATCATTGTGTTGCGATCGAACCGTTACGTTGCGGCGGCGAACCGGCCCATGTGATGGACAGTCTGGCCCAGGCACTGAAGGTCGGCGGGCAACTGGTGATGGCCGAGCTCTGTGCGGATGCGCCGCTGGATGCGGGCGACGCGGCGACGTCCCGGTGGTCGCGTATCGACCACCGCCCTCTGCCGACGATCCTGCCGCCGACGGCCATTACGCGGATGCTGCGCCGGGTCGGCTTCGACGTGCGTGTGGCCGAAGATATCTCCCGGCGCCATATAGAAAACGTTCTGATCGGCTGGCGGGTCGCGGTGCGTCACCTGCGGCAGCACAAGCCGGACCCGCTACTGGCGGCTCGGCTCGTGGCCGAGGCGGAGCTTTGGCTGTTGCGGGTCAGGCTGCTGCGGCAGGAGCGGCTGCGCATGGTGCGCTGGCACGCGATCAGCACCGCCACGGCTCCGCACCGAACCTGACGGCGGTCGATACCGGCGTGGCTACGCCCGAGATCCATCCGCAAACGGCTTCAGCACCGCATACAGCATCGCATGGACCGGCGTCGGCACGCCGAGGTCCCGGCCCAGCGCCACGACCTTCCCGGACAGCCACGGCAGTTCCAGCCGGCCGCCACGCAGCAGGTCGTGCGCCATCGACGCCAGCATCGGCGCTGGCAGGGCGGCGGTGCCCGCCATCGTGCGATCCACCACGTCCTCGGGCAGCGCCACGCCACGGGCCCGGCCGACAGCAACCGCTTCGGCCACCGCCTCGCGCATCAGCGGCGCAATATCCGGGTCGTCGCGTAGCTTGCCGATCGCCGTCCGCGTCGCCGCGGTGAAGCCACTGTTGGTCGCCAGCAGCACGAATTTCAGCCATAAATCCGTCTGAATGCGCTTGCTGTGCGTGCTGTCGAAGCCGGCTTTCTGGCACAGCGCATGAAATGCCTCGCCGCGCGCGCTCTGGCCGCCGTCGAGTTCGCCGAACACCAGCCGCATGAACGTGCCGGTCTGCCGGATCACGCCCGGTTCGGCGATCGTTGCGCTGATCTGCGCCACCCCGCCCATCACGGCCTGCTTGCCCAGGATCGCCACCAGGCGCTCCGGCGCGTCGATGCCGTTCTGGAACGGGATCACCGCGGTGGTCGGCCCGACCAGGGAGCGGATGGCCTCGCCGGCGCTCTCCACGTCCCACAGCTTGACGCAGAACATGACGAAATCGACCGGCCCGATCGTTGCCGGGTCGTCCGTCGCCTGCGCCGGATTGATGACGGTCTCGCCGCGCCCGCCCTCGATGCGCAGGCCGTTGCGCCGCATCGCCTCCAGGTGCGGGCCACGCGCCACGAACGTCACATCGGCACCGGCCTTGGCGAGCGCTGCCCCAAAGGCGCCGCCGACCCCGCCGGCGCCGATCACTGCGATCCGCATGCGAATTCCCCTGTTCGCTGAAGCCGCGGACACTGCGCCACGATCACGAATCCCGCAACGGCACGGTCCGCGGCTATCGAGCGTGTCACCCTGCCGTTAGGAGTCCGGCACTCCCGAAGGACGATCTTCACCGCGATGTACGCTCGCTTGCTCTTACGGCGCCATTTCCGCCGGGCGCGGCGCCGCCTGCGTCTGCACTCCTACCGGACCCAGAGGCGGTTGATTTTCCTGCTTGGTGGTGTCGTGGTTGGTGGTGCGGCGGTCGCGCTGGCGTTGCTGGCCGACCAGGCGCAGGAAGTCTTCGCCTTCCTGATTGGCCGCTATCCCTACACCTCACTGTTCATCACGCCGTTTGGCCTGGCGGTCTCGGCGTGGCTGACGCGGCGGGTGTTTCCCAACTCCCAGGGCAGCGGCATTCCACAGGCGATCGCGGCGCGGCACCTGCATGACCAGGCCGCGCGGGGGCATCTGGTGTCGATCCGCATCGCCATCGGCAAGATCCTGCTGACACTGTTCGGCCTGCTGTGCGGCGCGTCCATCGGCCGCGAGGGGCCGACGGTGCAGGTCGGCGCCTCCATCATGTTCGCCATCGGCCGGCTGTCACCGCGACGGCAGCGCGGGCTGATCCTCGCCGGCGCGTCGGCCGGCATCGCCGCAGCCTTCAACACGCCGCTTGCCGGGATCATCTTCGGCATCGAGGAAATGAGCCGCGCCTTCGAAACCGAGACCAGCGGCCTGATGCTCGGCGGCATCATCGTCGCCGGGCTGACTTCCGTCGCGTTTCTTGGCGACTACACCTATTTCGGCACCACGACGGTGGCGCTGCACGGCCTGATGGGCTGGGTGGCGCTGGCCGGCTGTGCGGTCGTCGGCGGCCTGGCCGGCGGGTTGTTCAGCCGGATCCTGATCCTGTTCGGCACCGGACTGCCCGGCGTCATCGGGCAAGCGATCAAGCGCCATCCGGTGATCTTCGCCGCGGTATGCGGACTGGCTGCGGCGGTGTGCGGCATCGCCTCCGACAGCAGTATCTACGGCACCGGCTACACCCAGGTGAAGGCGCTGATGGAGAACGGCACGCCGCCGCCGGAATCCTTTGGAGCGCTGAAATTCGCCGCCACGACGCTGGCTTCGATCAGCGGGGTTCCAGGCGGTATCTTTTCGCCGTCACTCGCCGTGGGTGCTGGACTGGGGTTCAACATCGCCGCGCTGGCGCCGGACGTGCCGCTGAATGCGCTGATCCTGCTTAGTATGGTCTCCTATTTTACCGGCGTCGTGCAGGCGCCGATTACCGCCGTGGTCATCGTGGCGGAGATGACCGGTGACCATGCGATGGTGTTGCCACTGATGGTCGCCGCCGCGATCGCCTACGGCGTTTCCCGGCTGGTCTGCCGCGAAGGCGTCTATCACGCACTGGCGAAGAACTTTCTGGGTGCCGCGCCGGGCGGCCGGGACGGCCACGCAGAGCCCGGGCACCTCGCCGCGCGCCGAGGTTGACCGGCGCGTCGGCAGACGATCCCCGGCTCCCGCTCCACGCCGGCGACCGAAAAAGGGAAAGCGCGCCGCCGAGGCACTTTACGATCGGATCAGGCGCTCGAACGTGGCCGGATGGTAGCCATCGCCGCGCCAGGTATGGCGGCTGACGATCTTATTAGAGCCGCGTTCCACCACCACAAGCGCTGGCGGCTTTCCGCCGGCGGCCGGACCGGCGGTCTTGATGATCCACTTGCGCTCCCAGCGGTCGCGGCAGGGTTCGCCGCCGCCTTGCCGCCGCCGGCACGGCACCTCGTCCGATGAGCCGGCGCCGACATAGCCGCTAAAGACGAGCCGCAACATGCTGCCCTCACGGAGGAATATGCTCATGGATTCCGACCAGGTACTGCGCCCGGTGGACAGGTAGCTGTTCGACACTGTGACGCCGAAGGCCGGGAAGTCAGCGCCAAGCGGGTGCACCGGCGAGATGAGGAGGTTGAGGGTCCAGAACGGATCGATCGTCAGCACGTCCGCTTCCACTGGACCGGCAACGATGCGTCGGGTCTCGCCATCGGCATCTTCCTGGATGAGGGCGGCGGTGACCCCGTTGCCTTCATCGGCGAGACAGGCAGCCCACAGGCGTTCAGAGCCGGAACTCCAGGGCGCGACCGCAAGGAACTCCGGCTTCCGCTTCAGAAAGTCCGCCGGATCGGCAATTCCCAGCATGGCGGCGGTTTCGGCGGCGTTGAGCGCACAGGCGCGGCGAGCGTGGAGTAGAGCGGCGACAGTCGCGCTGATCAGCCCGCCTCGCCGGGTCAGTTCCATCATGATCCGGACTCCTATCGAACCCGGCGGGAGCTCGCAACGACCGCGGTCGCAACCGCGAGTACGCCTAGCCGATCTGTTCCGGCTGGCTCCCGGACTGCTTCGACGATTGCGTCCTGCTCGCGTAGTAGTACGCGCTTCGCGGTTTATCGGTGATCTGGCTGTCGTGCAGCCGCTGCGACGTCGTATCCCCGTCGCTGTTCGCGATGTTCTTCGGCCTCGACCTCGTCGGGATGGTGCCGCCGACCGTCAGACGGACGGCGCTGCATTTCGGCGTGGTCAAGGCGCCGATCGGTTTCGGCTGGATTTTTGCGGCAGACCAGATGGGCGGGGCCGTCTTGGCTTGGCGTAGCGGCGCGACCCGCAACGCTTGGCCGACTTACATGCCCGCCCATTTCGTCATCGGGGGGCGTGCCGTCTGGCGGCGAAGGCCGTTTTCGCCGTCCACGGCAGCCGCCAGCGAGCGCTGAGCCCTGCGCAATAGTTGCGCCGCCGTGCTATCCGCCCGGGGGCGTCGGCATCTTGTGGGCAACACCCTTGTGGCAATCGATACAGGTTGCCTGGCCGGTCGCCGCACGCATCCGATGCATTGCCGCCGCGGCCGGAGGCTGCGTGTCCAGGTCCATGGATGCAACATTATGGCAGGTGCGGCAGGGCGCCGCATTGTCGGCCTTGAGGCGTGCCCATTCCCGTTCCGCCATTGCCCAGCGATGCCGCTCGAACTTCTCCGGCGTGCTGACCTTGAACGTCAGTTCAGCCCATACCTCGCGCGCCGCTTCGATCTTGCGCACCAGTTTGGCGCTGAACGCGTGCGGGATGTGGCAATCGGCGCAACTGGCCGCCACGCCCATGGGATTGCGGCCGTGCCGTGTCGCCAGGAGTTCCGGCAACACGGTGCTGCGCATGCTGTGGCACCCGGTGCAGAACGCGTCGGTGCTGGTCGCCGAGAGCATCGTGTCGAATGACACCCAGAACGTGGCGCCGGCGATAAAGCCGCCGAAGGTCAGCAGCGCCATGGGCAGGTAAACGGACGGCCGCAGCATGGCCCTCAGCCAGGGATGGCGGGCGGACCAGGTGCGGGACGGGCTGGGCTGATCGGACATCGCCACCGCTCCTACGAGGAGCCCGCAGGGCTGGCGGTGAGCAGACGGATCCACCAGCCGACGCCATAGACTCCGATCAGCAGCGTCACGACGACAGGCCAGACGACAATGCAGAGGCCAAGGAAGGCCAGCAGTTCCCGCCAGGGACTGGCGGGGGTGAAGGATGGCTGCATCGCTGCTCTCCGATCCGGAGCCGGATCACGGGTGCCGAGCTTGCACAAGGCAGCCGGCACGACCATGCGGCGGATCAATGCAGATGCTGGTTGCGGGGCGGCGCTGCACGCCTCGGCGGGCTCGGGCCTGTCTCTGCGCCTCAGACGCCCTGCGGTCTCTGCGCTGACTGCAGGGGGAGCAAATTTTCTGCCGATCGGCGCCTGATGCGGTACGTCGGGGAGGATTTAGGAAAATACACATTGCAATATGAAGGCATTTCATCCTATATAACCACCGAACCACTGCTCTTCCGCCAGGGGCCTCATCGCGATGTCAGCCTTTCCGCCGGCCATTTCGCCCGCCGTCTTCTACACGATCCTCGACCTCCTGCTGCCGCTGTTCCTCCGTTACGCTGGCACACGGGAGGAAGCGGCGGACGTGGTCATGAATCTCCTGATCGAACAGGCGCCGCAGACCAATGAGGAACTCGGCCTTGCCGCTGAGATTATCGGCTTCCGCTACAAAGCCCTCGGCCTGATCCGGGACTCCGAGGACCCGGACATTCCGCTGGCTGTCGGGCTGCAATTGTCGAAGACGGCCAGTGCGCTCCGGCGCAACGAAGGCGCGGCGCAGCGTAAGCTGGATGCGCTCCGGCGCGCCCGCCTGGCCGCGGACAAGGCCGCGTCGGCCGCGGTGGCCGACACTTCACCCGCCGATCCGGCGCCACCACGGCAGCGGGCCGCACCGACGGAGACGCCGCCTCCGCCTGCCGCGCCGGCCAGACCGGCCCGTGACGCCCGTATTGACGCGTTCCTGCAGCACCTGACGGAGGATCCGGCCGCCGCCGGCTTGCCGCCCATCGAAGCATTGGCCGACGGCTTGGCGGCGGCCCTCGACCGCGCCAGACAGACTATGTCGCGTGATGGCATGAGTGCGGCGGCCTGAGCCGCCGGAAAGAAGTCGCCTGTGTCACCGCCGCTTACGGCTGGCGGGGGCCTGGTTTGAAATCGCATGAAACCATAGGCCAGCGCGGCAGCGCCCGGGCCGACCGATCCCGCGCCAGCGAGCCGTAAAGGCGCCGGCATGGCGTGGCGCCAATCGGTGGTTTCATGCCGCCGGACACATGTCGTCGCCGGTAAGGCGACCGCGGTCAGAACACCACGACTCCGCGCAAGCCGAATATGGCAGCGCTGCCGATCGTCCGCGCCGGATTGTTGGGGTCTGGCACGCCGCCCGCCGGGTTGAAGATGTATTGGAAGTCCGGCTGCAACGTGAGCCAGGGTGTGACCGGGGCCTGATAGGTCAGTTCCAACACGGTCTCGCTGGTTCGCCTCGGATAGGGGCTGCCGCTGTAGAACGACACGTCACCGTCGAAGCGTCGCGTGCGGTCGCCGATGCGCGCAAAGCCGATGCCCAGCCCGACGGAATCGTCAGGGCGGGCGGCCAGGCCGCCTTTCCAGGTCACGCCGGCATTGACGAAGAAGTTCACCAGGTTGCGGTCGTTACTGATGCCGGTCATCCGGGCGAACACGCCGATGCCGCGGTCCTTGCCGCCGGACTGCCAGACAAGCTGGTCGGCGACGACATACCAGGCCCAATTGTTCGTGCGTCCTAACGGAACCCCGGAACTGGCTGGATTGGCGAGCAGCAGGAAATCATTGGCGTAGCGCTGGTCCTGGAACTGGTTGGAGTTGTACCAGAAGCCAACCTTGTAGGTCCCCGGCAGGCCGGTGTCCTCTTCTTTGCCGTTCAGCGAATACTGCGCTTCGCCGATCACGAACACGCCCTGGTTCAGCACGAAGGACGTGCCGGAATGGTTCAGCAATTGCGGATCGCCGTCGCCGCGCGGGGCAGGGCTGCCGCTGTAGATGCCAAGCAGGAAGGTCAGCTCGTCGAGCGGCTGGGCCTTCAGGCGCACCCCCAGGCTGGCCAGCGGGTAGGCGGGGCCGCCGGCGGGCTGGTCCACCGCTGACAAGGTCGGCCAGCCGAACGACGCATTGATGAACAGGCCGCCATACTGGCTGATCTGGAATTCCTGGTCCGCCGCCTGCTGGCCGATACGCACCGAGTAGGCGCCGTCGGCAATTGCCTGCTCATACCAGAGCTCGAACAGCCTCGTGGCGCGTGTTGCTTCAATGCTGCTGATGGTGTTGAGGTTGCCGATATTGTTGGTGCTCAGGCCACGGCCGTGGATCTGCCAGGCGCTGGCGTTGAACGTGCCACCCGGCAGGCCGAACAGCTTCTCGGTGTCGACCTTCAGCGCCATGAAGGTTGCACCCTCGTAAATGGCGCCCGTCTTGAAGCCGCCGGTGACGTTGCCGAACACCTCGCTGGTTTCCTGCAGCGTGATGGTAATCCCGTGGCTTTCCAGCTTGGAGCGCAGGCCGAAGGGATCGCCCAGGAGCCGATCGCGTTGCAGCAGCGAGCCAACCTCCTCGTCGGACTCCGCCGGCGCGAGGGGTTGTTGCTGGCGAGCCGCAGGGTCGGCCGGGGTGTCCGCGGCAATCGCGGGCGGCGCGGCGGATGTGGCCAACGCGACGGCCAGAGCAGCGACACGCAGGCTCCCGGCGCCGTCAGGAATGAGCTTTCCTGTCGCGGACATTGTTGTTCTCCATGGCAGTCGTAATGGCGCCGGGATGTCGGGCCGTGGTGTCAGTTCATTCCGTTCCGCCTGACGCGCCGCCTGGCTGAGCGGGGACGGCGGTTGGCTACCATATCCAGAAGAGGGTCACCCAGCCGTACGCCGCAATCACGGTGCATAGCGCAACGGCTGCCACGGGTGGGAGCTGGCGGGCCCCGGAGGTCCATTTGGCGGTGATGCGCCAGGCGAGCCAGACCGACCAGGCCGCGCCGCCCGCGATCAGGCCGGCCCGCAGATCCTGCAGCAGTGGCACCATGATGCCATCAGCCTTCAGCAGCGTCACGGTATTGGCGCTGAGGCCGAGGAACACGCCGACGCCGGCCATCGGGATCAGGCTCTGGGCGAGGTGGTGGAACCGGCTGGTGGACCAGCTGCCTGCCAGGCGGACGCCGGCGGCAAGAAGTACCGAGAAGACGCCACCCAGCACAACGGCAACCAGTGCAATGAATCCCAGCATGACCGCGCCATCGAGCAGGGTCAGCACGTCGTTCTGCGCGGGGTAGTTGGTCAGCACGAACCATGGCGCCGTCTGCGTCAACGGCCAGTCAATGCCGGCCTCGACCAGCCACGTGGCCAGGGCTTGCTTGGCCTCGACGTACCAGGGGCTGGACGACCACAGAAACGCGCCGGTGGCGACTCCCATCAAGCCGAACAGGATCAGCGCCGTGTCCCATGCATTCGCACGCTCCGGCGTCGCCTGCTCGACCTCCTGGCCGGGCGGCCGCAGTTCCAGGCTGACGGCACCGCGGAAGCCGCTGCAGCGGCCGCACATATGGCATTCGCCCGCGCCGCGCATTGTGCGGATCGGCACCAGCGGGGCGCAGGTGACCGGGGCAGGGTGGTCGCCGCGGTGCTGAGAGGCGGCCCAGGCGTTCTGGTCGACACGAAAATGCACCGGTGCCAGGCGTGCCAGCAGATTGAACACGCCCGTTACCGGACAGAGATACCGGCACCACACTCGCTTGTTGCGGCCATACACGAGGCCTACACCGATGGCGGCCGCCGTGGACCCGCCGAGGATCAGCAGCACCGGCGCCGGGTATTGGTAGACGCTGACCATCTGCCCGTAGACGGTAGTGCAGACGAACGCCGTGAACGGCCATCCCCGCCAGGTGAGCCAGCGCGGCACTGCTCTGTTCAGGCTGCGACGGCTGGCGAACTCCGACAGCGCCCCTTCGGGGCAGAACACGCCGCACCAGGTGCGCCCGACCAGCACCATGCTGAGCAATACGAACGGCCACCAGATGCCCCAGAAGGCAAACTGCGCTGCCAGTGTCAGGTTGTTCCAGAGATGCGCGGTGTTCGGCGGCAGCGGCAGGAAGGCCGGCACGGCGACCAGCGTCAGGTAGATCGCCACGACGGTCCACTGGATTGCCTGGATCACGCCGCGATGCGCTGCCAGCCAGTCGCCGAATGCGGCAACCGCCGGACGGAAGCGGGTGCGGTGTGCGGACGACAGCGCGAGCGACAATGGCATGGTCTATTCCGCCACCAGTACGGCTTTGGCTTCTGGGTGAAAGTCGTCGAAGAAGTCGTATTCGCCCGGCGAGAGTTTCCGGAATACCATCGTGGCACTCGACTCAGCGGCGAGCACTTTCTCCTTGTGCAGCGCCAGGCTTTCGAACTCGGCCGGAGTCTTTCCCAGGTTATGGATCTCCAGCCGGAACGGCTTGTTGGCTGGAACTTTCAGTCGCGTCGGGGTTATTGCGCCGTCCTTCATTTCGATGCGGAACTCGGGCATGTCCTCGGCGCCGGCATGGCGCGCGACCAGCAGCCCGGCGGAAGCAGCAATGAAGCAACGGCGCAGCATGGCGGCCTAATACCCGCCCTTCTTGCCGGTGCCGGCGAAGACGAATTCCTGCTTCACCTCGAACGGCTTGAACCAGGGGGCGACGCCAGTCTCCTTGTCGACGTGGCGGCCGAAATGCTGGCTGGCGCCCGGCGGAGCGACGAATACGGTCAACTGGTATTTACCGGGCCCGGGCAGCTTGACGTTGTCGCCGTAGTGCGGGCCGTCATTCGCTACCATCGGCATCATTTCACCGGCAATCTTCTCGTCGCTGCCGGCTTTCTGCAACTCATAGCGGACCGACAGGGCCGGGATCCACTCGCCTTCGGGGAAGCCGTTCTTGTTGCCTTTGCCCGCCTTGATGTCGGCTTCCAGGTGGATGTCGCTCTCGGCGGCGGCGCGCATCATGCCCGGCGGGTCCATCTCGATCGGCTGCAGGTAGACCGTGCCGATCTCCATGCCGTTCTGCTTGACCGGCTTGCCGATCGGGTACTCGCGGGCGGTTGCGGGCAGGGCGGCCAGCAGGCCGGCGAGGGTGAGGGCGGCGAACGGGGCGGACAGCTTGAGCATGGAACTTTCACTCGGTCAGGCCATTATGCACCCTGGATAATGAGAATTATTCGCAATTGCAAGAGGCCAAAGCCAAGGGAAAATACGTACCGGCCCCTGCCCGGGACTGCATGTGCCGGGCGTGCCACAGCGGCCGGCGCCGTCCCGTGCCAAAGGCCGGCCGCCCGGTGTCTCCTCCGGGGTCCGCTCAGTTGCCGTCCTTGACCCAGTTATTGTCCCAGAACAGGTCTTTCCAGCTTTCCGCCTTGTTCTTCAGCGTGCCGAGTTCATGCATGAAGTCCGCGTGGGCCTTCAGGCCGCGCGGCGTCGAATCGTAGCGGACCAGCTTCGGGTCGCGGATCATCCTCTCGATCCAGTCGACGCCGTTCTTCTGCGGCTCGCGCGCGACGTAGATTTCGGCGGCCTCGCGGGGATGGGCGTTGATCCAGGCGATGGCGTCCTCGAACGCCCTGGCGGTTGCTGCGTAGAGCCTGGGGCTGCCGTCGTGGAAGCGGGCGGGCGCGTAGGCAACGACCGTGCTTGCACCGGGCTCCAGGACCTCATCCGATGTCATGACCAGATGCGCCTTGCCGGATTCCAGTTCGGCGACCGCGAACGGGATGATGGTGGCGTGGTTCTTCACCTCGCTAAGGCCTCCCAGCAGTGCGGCCATGCCGTCGGGGTTGGACATCGCCACGGTCAGCGGATCGAGACGGAAGCGCTGGTCCCAGCCCCATTCGCGCGCGGCTGCCATCTGCAGGGTGATGGCCTGGTCCGTCACCTTGATGGCGCTGACGGCGATGCGGTCGCGGTCGGTGAGGTCGCGGATCGAGCGGATCCGCGGGTCGGTGCTGACCAGCATGACCGGCGAACTGCACAGCGGCATGAAGCCGCGCACCTTCTGGCTGCCGCGGGTCTTGTCCCACAACGTCAGCGCCGGGCCGAAGCCGCCCATGGCGATATCGGCGTCTCCGGCGAGCACCATATCGCTGCCGACTGGACCGCTTGCGACACGGGTCAGTGTCACCGTCACCGGGCCCAGGCCCGCGGCCTCGGCTTCGCGTTCGATCAGATGCCGGTCGGCCACGACGTAGCTGGGCAGGTAGAGCACGCCGTAGGGCTGGACGATCCGCACCTTGTCGGCTTCCGCTCGAGCCGCCGCCGCGTGTAGCAGGGCGATGACCGCCACCAGTGTGAGGAGAAGGCGCATCGGTCTGAATCCTCCCGGCAGGTTCTTGCTTAGCGGTCTTGGTAGCCCGGTGCGGCCGGAGGGCACAATCCGGCGCAGGTCTGCGCCGCCTTGCAGATGTCTGGGGAGAGCCCGGCGGCGACTTGCCGATGCCTGGGAACAGCCCCGCGCTGAGGCGTACGCCCCTTACAATGACATACCCAGCCATTCCGGCTTGACGTGCTCGAAGGGCCGGCCTTACATGATAATGAGAACTATTCGCATATAGGGCACCGATGACCAGCATCCCGGAACTCGAGAACCGCGATGGGCTGACCTGGCTCGAAGGAACCATCCTCGCCGCCATTCGCACCTGGGTCCTGGGATGCAAGCGCGGCGTATCTGCCGAGCGGCCGCTTCAAATCCTGTTCGGCAATCTCCGGGCCTTCCCGGCGGCGGAGCATCTCGACCATTTCATGCAGGCCCTGAACGGCGGCTGCACGCGAATGATCGAGGTCTGCTGCACCTGCGAACCAATGCTGAGCGGCGATGAAATGTTGCTGCTGGATATGTTCGCGCTGATGCAGGAGGAGCGGCATGAAGCCGCCACCGACTTGCTGGCGCGCTTCGTTACCGCGACCGCCGCGCATGACGCCTCCGGCCATGCGCTGGCGATCGTGCAGGTGCTCAGGGAGGCCGGGCATGCACTTGCCCGAGGGCCAGCCGCGCTTCGCCGCCATGGCCATCCGGCGATCGATCCGGTGCCCGGACGAGGCGCGTCACCCACCTTGCACTGAGCCGATCCGTATAGGCTCGGAGTCTGCGCATCGACCACCGGCCCGCGGTAGCGGTGCACTGCAGGGGCATCTGCCGGAGCGGTAACAGTCGGTGGCCGGCGCTCAGATGCCAAGTGGGCCTGCGCCAAGATGCTGATATGCACTTCGACATGCCGAGCATGCGCCGAAGCGGGCTTGGATTTCCGGTTTTCGCACTTGCAAAACTGTGCGCGGTGTCGCACATGCGGGTCACCATAACCGGCCGAGGAGTTTCGGCCTGGTGCTGCGGGCGGGCGCGCTGGAGGTGGGAACCTCCGGGATCCAGAGATGGATCACGCGCCCTTTCTGATATGCCCGCATCAATCGGATACGCAGGAGACAGACCGTGGGCAGTCAGACGCTCGAGACGATCAGGAATATTGGCATTACCGCACATATCGACGCGGGCAAGACGACGACGACCGAGCGGATTCTGTACTACACGGGTGTGTCGCATAAGATCGGCGAGGTGCACGACGGCAACACCACGACCGACTACATGGAGCAGGAGCGTGAGCGCGGAATCACCATCACCTCCGCCGCGGTGACCTGCGAGTGGAAAGACCACCGCATCAACATCATCGATACGCCCGGCCATATCGACTTCAACATTGAGGTCAACCGCAGCCTGCGCGTGCTCGACGGCGCCATCTTCATCATCGAAGGCGTGGCCGGCGTGCAGCCGCAGTCCGAAACCAACTGGCGCCTTGCCGACCGCTACAACGTGCCGCGCATCATCTTCATCAACAAGCTGGACCGTACCGGCGCCGACTTCTACCGCGCGTTCGACACGCTGAAGGAGAAGCTCGACATCGTCGCACTGCCGCTGCAGCTGCCGATCGGCATCGAGGACCAGTTCCTCGGCGTGGTGGACCTGGTCGAGATGAAGGCGATCATCTGGGAAGGCGGCGAACTGGGCGCCAAGTACCACGATGAGCCGATCCCGGCCGACCTTGCGGACAAGGCCGCCGAATACCGCCAGAACCTGCTGGACACCGCGCTGTCGGTCGATGAGCAGGCGATGGAGGAGTATTTCGAGAAGGGCGATGTTTCGGTCGAGACACTGAAGCGCTGCATCAAGAAGGGCGCCATTTCCGGCGACTTCCGCCCCGTGCTGTGCGGCACGGCGTTCAAGAACAAGGGCGTGCAGCCGCTGCTCGACGCTGTCATCGACTACCTGCCGTCGCCGGTCGACGTGCCCGGCATTGCCATCGCCGCAGAAGAGGGCGAGGAAGACGGTCTGTCGGATGAGCAGATCAAGGACGTGCATGCCAAGCGCCGCCGCATCAAGGCGGACCCGAAGGCACCGTTCGCTGGTCTGGCGTTCAAGATCATCAACGACAAGTACGGCACCCTGACCTTCGTGCGCGTCTATGCCGGCACGCTGAAGTCGGGCGACATGGTGATGAACACCACCAAGGGCCACCGCGAGCGCATCGGGCGGATGTTCCAGATGCACGCGGACAAGCGCGAGGAGATCAAGGAAGTCGAGGCCGGCGATATCGCTGCCTTCGTCGGCCTGAAGGACACCGGCACCGGCGACACGCTGGCTTCGAACGACGATCCGGTGGTGCTGGAGCGCATGGCGTTCCCGGTTCCGGTTATCGACATCTCGGTCGAGCCGCGCACCAAGGAAGCCATCGAGAAGATGACGATCGGCCTGCAGAAGCTGGCCGGCGAAGATCCCTCGCTGCGCCTGCGCACCGATCAGGAAACCGGCCAGACCATCCTGTCCGGCATGGGCGAGCTGCACCTGGAGATCATCATCGACCGGCTGCGTCGCGAATACGGCGTGGACTGCAACATCGGCGCGCCGCAGGTGGCGTATCGCGAGACGATCAGCCGTCCGCATACCGAAACTTACACGCACAAGAAGCAGTCCGGCGGTTCCGGCCAGTACGCCGAAGTCAAGATCATCTTCGAGCCGCAGGAGCGGAACGGCGGCATCGTGTTCGAGAACAAGATCGTCGGCGGCGCCGTGCCGAAGGAATACATCCCGGCGGTTGAAAAGGGCATCAAGGTGCAGGCCGATACCGGCGTGCTCGCCGGCTTCCCGACGGTCGACTTCAAGTACACCCTGGTGGACGGCAAGTACCACGACGTCGACTCCTCAGCGCTGGCCTTCGAAATCGCCGCCAAGGCCTGCTTCCGGGAGGGCATGAAGAACGCCGGCCCGATCATCCTGGAGCCGATCATGGACGTGGAAGTGACCACGCCGCAGGACCATGTCGGCGACGTCGTCGGTGACCTGAACCGCCGCCGCGGCATGATACAGAACCAGGAGAGCTCCGGCTCGACGGTGATCGTGCGGGCGCACGTGCCGCTGAAGGAGATGTTCGGCTACATCTCTCACCTGCGGTCGATGACCAAGGGGCGTGCCTCGTTCACCATGCAGTTCCACCACTACGATCCGGTGCCGCGCAACGTCGCGGACGAGATCATGAAGAAGAGCGCCTGATTCCCTTCGGCCTAGGCGCGCCGACCAGAGGCGCAGGCGGTTCGGGCCGTCTGCGCCTTTTTCTTGTCAGGTGCCCGTCGGGCGCGGCCGCCCTCGACTGCCGGTCGGCTTGTTAACCGGTTTGTAACCTGAACGATTGATCCTCTCGGCTATGCGTAAGCAGGGGGGTCTAGTCCGCTTCATGACCTGGTCCATCGGCCGACGAGCGTCGCGTCATCGCGTCCACCTGATTGGTCAAGCCGGGCAGCATCGGCGACGATCGCCCTATGGCGTCCAGAGCTGGTGAGCAGGGCCGCGGCATGACCAGCGACACTGATAACAGCCGGATTCTCAGCTGTCTTAAGGCCGGGCTCGACGAGCTGGACTTGGCGTTGCTGATGCTTGATGCGGATCTACGTCCGCACTTTGCCAATCGCGCGCTGCTCCACCTGTTCGGCGTGGAAGCGTCCACCGTGCTGCAACAGACCACCTTCCGCACTCTGCTGCACCATGCGGCCGTTCATGCCTGGCGCACCGTGGCACCCGCAAACCTGGCGGCCTTTCTGGATGAACAGGAAGCGCTGGTGCGAGCGGGCACCGCGAGTCCCCGTTCGCTTGATGTTGGGCTGAAGGGACATGTGCTGCTCCGTTGCACGGCCTGTCCGCATGGCGGGCGTCTGCTGACCTATGCCTTGCTGCCGGTAGCGCTGGAGACCAATGCAGAGGAGATGATCGAGCATTTCACCGCCGAAATGCGCTTCCATTCCGAGTTGATGGAGGAGCAAGGGGCACGCCTGGCTGAGTTGGCCGAGTCGGCGGAACTCAACGCGCAACGGCTGGATGAGGTCAGGACACGGCTAGAGCGGGAGCTTGCGGAGCGTCGGCTGCTGGAGAAGCAGCTCCGACGACTGGCGACCACCGATGCGCTAACCGGTGTCCTGAACCGGGCTGGCTTCATGGCGCGGGCGCAACGCCGGCTCGCGATGAACCAGGCGGCGCGGGCCTGCCTGACGGTCCTGATGGTGGATGTCGACCATTTCAAGCAGATCAACGACCGTTGGGGCCATGAAGCCGGGGATCAGGCCCTCAAGGGGTTGGCCGACCGGTTGCGCGCGGTGGTGCGCCGGCGCGATCTTCTGGGTCGGCTGGGCGGCGAGGAGTTTGCCGTGGTCCTGAGCGATACCGCGGCCGCGGATGCACTCCTGGTAGCAGAACGGCTGCGGAGTGCCGTTGCGGCTTCGCCCATCCGTCATGATGACCGGACCATATCGCTGACGGTCAGTGTCGGCGTTGCGATGCAGCACGAGACGGACAGCCGCATCGGTCAGATCATTCGCCGGGCGGATGCCGCGCTGTATCGCGCCAAGGAGAGCGGCCGGAACCGCGTTATGTCTGATGCACAGGCGGCACTATCGTAGCGACGCCCGGAAGCCGGCAGGCGAGCGACCCCATTATGTAGCAACGAGACGCGGGGGCGAGCGGATAGCGCACCACCAGGCCAGTACGACGATGGCGATCGAGACCGCGAGGAGCGCGTAGACCATGGGATCATTCCCGCCGAACAGCGCGGCGTCATACGCCCAATGCAGGGTCGTCGCGGCCGTCCACGCCAGGCAAATCCGACGCCAATCGAATCGAATGCCGCCTGCCGCCAATACGCCGGCGGTGATCGCCGCGTACGCCATGTGGGCTGGTATGCTGAAGAACAGCCGCTCCAGCACGACTATTCCAGGCTGGCGGGCGTACCAGACGGCAAGACCGTTCTCAAACGCGGCAAACCCGCAGGCTATGCCGGTGGCCAGCACCAGGATGTTCCGAAAATTTCGGGCCCCGGTGCTGCGCCAGAGCAGCAGCAGCGCGGCAAGCTTCAGCGTCTCCTCAGGCAGCGCGGCATGAATAAGCGTTGTCCGCCACGGGGCGTCGAACGGCAGTGGCGGCGTCAGCCGCAACAGCACCGGGCCGATCAGCCAGAGGACGGCGGCCGTCAGGGCGGCCCCTGTGATACAGGCGAGCGCCTGCGTCCGTTTGGCAACGTCCCGTAGCGGCGTGCAGAGGATGGCGTAGACGCCTAGCGGCGCCAAAACGCCGCCCGCCCCGATCAGCAGCCTGGCGACGATGCGTCACCTGACCGGCGGAAAGGAGCCACCGTAGCCGCCATGCCCGCGGCAGATGGACATGGGTCGATCACGTGCAAGCCAGCGGCTGGTGCCGGAGTTTTCCCATCATCCGGCTTCTTGTCTTCGAGCCGGGCGCCGCCGCCTTACACCAAGACCGGCCATGGCAGCGCCCAGAAGCGCCAAGCTGCTCGGTTCCGGCACAATACCTGGCAGCCTCGGATCATCGGTTGTGATGCCGTTGATCTGGAGAAAACCAGTGACGATTGGCGCGAAGCTGTCGAAATGGAAGGCGAAACGTGTAATGCCGGTCCCGGTTGACGAGACTGCGACCTCATACAGGGCTGCCGGGTTTACATACTGGGGCAGCCCTCCCGGGTTGGTCCAAATGCCGGCGATCTGACCGGGATTAGTGATCAACGACGGAATCGCGTTGAGCGGCGGCGCGGGATTGCTCTGCGCAAATCCGAACGTGCCGTTGATCACCGCCGAGGCATCAAGCAGCGGCAGGTAGATGTTCGCGGAGCCGTTGCCTTCCCAAGAGAATATGTAGCTGAATTTCGTCACGCCATTGGTGGTGATGACCTGATCCTGACAGTAGGCCACCAAAAGGGCAGAGCCGGCCGCGCAGGGGTCGACGGCCCGCGCCGGCACGGCGGATGTTGCAAGCAGAATGAGCGCGCCGAGCGAGGCGCTGACGAGGCGTGCCATAACGCCGTACGCTTGCGAGAATTGAAGTGACCGCATGACCCCGTTGCCTCTGTTTGTCACGTTGGCAGAATGCATGCAAATCCAGCGCCAACTTGTCTTCGGCTTACAAATCAGCGAGTTAACCGAATAGCCGGTGGCAAACTGGAGGCGCGGTGTAAAAATTTCCGACACGTGCATCGTGGACAGAAGCTGCTTGCTCCCGTCTCGGTAGGCCGGCAGCGCCAACATCGATATGGCGGCGTCGGAATGCTGTCAGCAGGCTGGGTAAGCCACCATCGATGCGTAGCGCGCAGACGCCACGTGCAGGCACGCTAAACCTATGGCGCGCGGCGGCTCAGTAGAACGGGTGCGGCATGGTCCGGCTGGGTGGTGACGATGCCGACGGGCAGCACCGGGCGGTCATCGACCCGCGTGACGCGGAACCGCCGCAGCAGCGCGGCCAGTACCAGCACGGCTTCCTCCATGGCAAACTGCGCGCCGACGCAGACGCGCGGGCCGGCGCCGAACGGCATGAAGGCAAAGCGTGGCGGCGGCGGGGCGTCCGGCATGAACCGGTCTGGATCGAACGCGTCCGGATCGACCCACAGCTTGCGGTGCCGTTGCAGCACCCAGGGCGCGATCAGCAACAGCGCATTCTTCGGCAGCGGAATACCCGCGGCGTTGTCCCGCGCGATCACCTGCCGCGCCAGTGTGAAGGCAGCAGGAAACAGCCGCAGCGTCTCATTCACCACCGCCTTGGTCCGCACAAGCTGCCCCATCGCACCGTGGGCTGCCGCCGGCGACAGGTCTAGCGGCGCCGCTTCCGCGGCAATGCGGTCCTGCTCGTCCGGCAGTGAGGCCAGAGTGATCAGCGCCCAGAACAGGGTCACCGCCGTCGTCTCATGCCCGGCGAGGATCAGCGTCGCCACCTGATCCCGCAACTGCTCCGCCGAGAAGCCGGCGCCGGTTTCCGGGTCGCGGGCGGCGCGCAGCAGGTCGAGCAGGTCGCGCGGCTGGTCCGGTGGCGGCGAGGCGAGGCGGGTGGCGATCAGCGAATCGATGTAGGCCATCCAGCGCTTCTTGAAGCGCCAGCGGCCGATGTCGCGCAGCGTCGGGATCGAGGGCGGCAGCAGCATGTCCATCATATGCGGCTTCGAGTAGCCCTCGCCGTACTCGTACATCAGGCGGCGCAGCATCTCCCGATGCTCCGCCATGTCCATGGAGAACATCGAGCGGCCGGCGATATCCAGCGCCAGCGCCTGCATCGCGCCGAGGAGGTTGACGGGTTCGCCGGTGGGAAGAGCATCGAGCGTCGCCTCGGCGCTGCGGGCGATATGGGAGGCCAGCATCGGCATTACCCGCGGCGCCAAGGCGGGGGCGATGGTGCGGCGTTGCAGCTTCCAGTCCTCGCCTTCGGACAACAGCAGGCCCTTGCCGGTGATCGGCCGCAGGATGCGGACCGTCGCCGGAGTGCGGCGGAAGTTGCCGGGATTGCCGACAAGGACGTGGTGGATGGCGTCCGGTGCATTCAGCAGGATGCTGCGGCGACCGGCCAGGCCGCCGACCAGATGGTCCTGCTCATACGCCGCCTCGGGCCACATCCCGATGGCGTTGGTCCGCACCGCGCGCAGGAACTCCGGCAGCGGCAGCGCCGTGATGGGCCGCGGCGGGATGGGCGGGATGAAGCGGGGTGCGGCGACAGCGTCCATAATGCGTCAGCATATCATGGCGGAACCGGCTCGGTTCAATGACCCGGCACTGGCTGGTGCGTCAGTCCGGGATCACGGCAATGGCGGCCATCTCGATCAGGTAGTCCGGATGGGTGAAGCCGCTGACCTGCACCATCGTTGAGGCCGGCGGCGGGTCGGGAAAGTACTCGCGTCGAACGCGATGGATTGTCTCGAATTCCTTCATATCCTTTACGTAGACATCGACGCGGCAGATATCGGACATGCTGCCGCCCGCCGCCTCGACGGCAGCCTTGACGTTCTCGCACATCTGTCTCGTCTGCGCCTCAATGTTGCCGACGCCAACAACACTGCCGTCGGCGGCTTTCGAGGTCATGCCGGAGATGAACACGATCCGTCCGCGCGCCTCGATTGCATTTGCCTGGGAAAAATGACCGCTCGGCTTGCCGATGCGGGGTGAGACGATCTGCTGGCGCGGCATGGCAAGAACTCCCATGAGGCGCGCCGCCGCCACTGGGACGGCGGCGCGCGGTATGCTGTTGCTACTCCGCTGCCAATCGCGCCGGGATTTCGGCTCGTAGCGACCCGTCCATCGGACGCGGCCACCAGCGGTGATCCCATTCGCTGAACAGCGAGGCAAGCTTCGGCTTCACCTGTTCGGCGAACAGCTTGGTATTGTACTTCGCGAGGTCCTTGTTCATGTTGCCAAATTGCAACAGAAGCATCAGGTTGCCGACGTTTAACTCTGTCGCGACTTCGCGCAGTTGTTCGGCTACGTCGTCGGGGGAGCCAATGATGACGTAGCCATTCTCCACAATGGCATCCATCTCGCGGGCAAGCGTGTTGAACTTGCTGGAGTAGGATGCAGCCTTGCTGACCTGGCTTTCCATGCCCTTGCGCTGCGTTGCTTCCGTGGCGTAGCCGGGCGGAGCGGCGAAGCGCGGGTCGATATGCAGGCAGTTGCCGTAGAAATATTCCGCGGCGGCACCGTACAGGTCCATGGCGTGCTGGCGGGATTCGCCGACGCCAACGAACTGCAGGAACCCGGCGCGATAAGGATTGCGGTCCTTGCCGAGCCGGGACATTTCGCCCCAGAATCCATCCATCGTCGCCTTGCCGATCTTGTAGCCGTAGTAGGACAGGTAGCAGTAGACGTAGTCCATTTCGGCGCACCACCGCCAGGTCTCCACGGAACCGCCGCCCGGCACCCAGATCGGCGGATGCGGCTGGTTCTGCACCGGACGCGGCCAGATGTTCACATAGCGCTGCTGGTTGTAGCGGCCGTTGAAAGCGAAGGTGTCCTTGTCGGTCCAGGCGCGGACGATCAGGTCATGCGCTTCGTGGTAGCGCTCGCGCAGCATCGACGGGTTCTGGCCATAAGCGTAACAGGTGTCCATCGGCGAGCCGACGGGGAAGCCGGCGATCAGCCGTCCGCCCGAGATCACGTCGATCATGGCGAACTCTTCGGCAACGCGCGTCGGCGGATTGTACAGCGCCAGCGAGTTACCCATGACGCACAGCGCGGTGTCGGTCGTGCGGCGCGCCAGCGACGATGCGATCAGGTTGGGCGATGGCATCAGGCCGTAGCCGTTGGAGTGATGCTCATTCACGCACACCGCGTCGAAGCCGACCTGGGCGGCATATTCCAGCTCGTCCATGAAGTCGTTGTACATCAGGTGGGCGCGCTTCGGATCGAACAGCGAGGAATGGATGTCGACCCAGACCGACGGATGCTTACCGCGGAAATTATCCGGCAGCTCCGTGTAGGGCATGAGGTGGAACCACATCAGTTTCATCGCTGTGTCTCCTTCCTGGTTACGTCGTTACGGATGTCATTCTTAGGAATGCTGCCGAAGCGGCCGCCGACGGTGCCGTTGAGCGAAAGTCGCAGGTGGTCGGCCTCCGCCGACCATGACGGGTTAGGCCGTGGCCGCCTCAAAGTGAGCGCACATGCGGCGACGGCCGGCATCCACACCTTTGCCGCAAAGGCGCAGTCTGGACCCTGGATGTTCCCACCGAAAGGCGTGGGTGGCGGGCCTTCGCCCGCCATGACGAGAAAGCTATGGCTGCCATTAACAGGCATACTTTAACGCCAATCGCCGCCGATCACTCCGCCGCCTGCGGCTGCCAGCCCGGCACTTCCGCGCGCAGCGTATTGTCCATCGGCTTCGGCCACCAGCGGTGCTCCCACTCGCTGTAGAACTTCTTGAGTGTCGGCGCGACTTTTTCCGCAAACAACTTGGTGTTGTAGCGTGTCAGGTCCTTGTTCATGTTGCCGAACTGCATCAGCAGCATCAGGTTGCCGACATTCAGGTTCTCGGCCAGTTCGATCAACTGCTCCGTTACGTCCTTGGGCGTGCCGATCACCACGTAGCCGGCATCCACCAGTTCCTTCATCGCCTGCGGACGCGCGATCGACCGCAACGCGGCCGCACTGACCTGGCTCGACAGACCCTGCCGCAGCGTCGCCTCGGTCGTATAGCCGGGGGGCGCCGCAAAACGGGGATCGACGTGCAGACAGCGGCCGAAGAAATACTCCGCGGCTTCGGTATATTTCTCCATCGCCTCGTCACGGCTTTCAGCAACCGCCACGGTCTGGGCGAAACCCGCCCGGTACGGGTTGCGGTCCTTGCCAAGACGGTCCATTTCGCCCCAGAACCCATCCATCGTCACCTTGCCGGCCTTGTGGCCGTAATAGGACAGGTAGCAGTAGACGTAGTCCATCTCGGCGCACCACTGCCACGTCTCCACCGACCCGCCCCCGGGAATCCAGATCGGCGGGTGCGGCTGCTGCACCGGGCGCGGCCAGATATTCACGTAGCGCTGCTGGTTGTAGCGGCCGTTGAAGGCAAACGTCTCCTTCTCCTGCCACGCCTTCATCACCAGGTCATGCGCCTCATAATAGCGTTCCCGCAGCTGGCTTGGATTCGTGCCGTAGGCGTAGCAATCGTCCATCGGCGTGCCCACCGGGAAGCCGGCAATCAACCGGCCGCCGGAGATCACGTCCAGCATGGCGAACTCCTCGGCCACGCGGGTCGGTGGGTTGTACAGCGCGATGGAGTTGCCCATCACGCAGATCGTGGCATCCGTCGTGCGCCGAGCCAGCGACGACGCAATCAGATTTGGCGAGGGCATCAGCCCGTAGCCGTTGGAATGATGCTCATTGACGCAGATGGCGTCGTAGCCGCAGTCGGCGGCGAACTCCAATTCGTCCATGAAGTCGTTGTACATCAGATGCGCGCGCTTCGGGTCGAACAGCGAAGAATGGATATCGACCCACACTGACGGATGCTTCTGTTTGAAGTCATCCGGCAGTTCCGTGTAGGGCATCAGATGGAACCACATCAGCTTCATGGGCGGCGTCCTCGTTTCGGTATGCAAGGACGCTAACCGAACCCCGACGCCGCCGCAAATAGCCCGTCATTTGGCGGCCGGCGGCGGCGGTGCGCTGCTGGACGGGGCCTGCGGCGCGGGCTTGGGGGCCGGACGCGGTGTCGGGCGCGGCTCAACCGGTCCGCTGATGACGTCGAAATCGAAACTGCTACGGGACATGGCAGGCTCCTTGCGGTTACGACACCGAAGGCCCTGGTCTCACCAGCGGATTTCACGAAAGGGGTAAGCCAAAAACGCGAAAGCCGCCTCGGAGTGGGGCGGCTTCGGGATGTTCAGCTACAGTGCACGATCCTAGGCCGCCGGTGTGTACCAGCGGTACCAAAATCGCGAGGTGGGCAAATGCTCAACCATAAATTCTCGTTAGCGGCGACTGCATCTTTCCGCAAGCACGGCAGCGAATGGGACCCTTGCGCTCAGATCATATCGGCCACGGCAAGCACCGTCGCCAGCCCAGCCGTGAGGCCGCGAATGCTGGCTTTCGGTTCAATATCGATCCATTCTTCTAGTGAGTGTGCCCGCCCGCCGGTTCCACCTGATCCAATGCGGATGGCCGGAATCCCGAGGCTCATGGGAATGTTCGCGTCTGTCGAGGAGAATTCGAACTGGGTGCGGAAGCCGTGGGCCTCGATAGCGGCCTTGGCCAACTGCACAAGCTCATGGTCCTGCGGCGTCCGTCCGGCGGGCCGGGCGCCAATGGGTTTGAGGCGATGGACGATGGGGCCGCTGGCGGTGGAGCGCGTGGCGTTCTCGGCTGCCACTGCCTCGGCCAACAGCGCAAAGAACGCCTGCTCCAGGTTGTCCAGGTGTGCAGCGGACTCCGAGCGCAGGTCGAACTCGGTCCATACGGCATTGGGGATGGCATTGATCGACGTGCCGCCGCCTGTGATGCTGGCACTGTAAGTGGTCTTTGGCGAGGCCGGGACCTTCAGCCGCCCCAGGCGCGTGATCGCGTCGGCCATGGCGAACATCGGATTGACCACGCCGAACGCGCCGAAGCTGTGGCCGCCCGGGCCCTGGAAGGTCACCCGGTAGCGCTTCGACCCGACGCCACCGGTGACGATCTTGTCCATCTCCGGGCTGTCGACGGTGATGAAGGCGCTGATCCGGTCCTTGTACGGCCCCTGGGTGAAGAGGTAGCGCATGCCGCGCAGGTCTCCGGCACCTTCCTCGCCAACATCGGCCACGAAGAGGATATCGGCGCGCGTTTGCACGTTCGCGGCGTTCATTGCCCGTAGCCAGGCCAGTAGCACCGCCAGGCTGCGCGTGTCGTCGCCGATGCCCGGCGCGATCAGCCTGGTGCCGTCTCGCCGGACCGTGACGTCGGTGCCCTCCGGGAAGACGGTGTCCAGATGCGCCGCGACACAGATCAGGGGCCCGTTACCGGCGCCGGGGCGGATGCCCATGACATTGCCCTCAGCGTCGATTTCCATCTGCTGCAAGCCGAGTGCATGTGCCATTGCGAACCATTGAGCCGCTCGGGCCGACTCCTTGAACGGCGGCGCCGGAATCTCGGTCAGGGCAATGATCTCAGCAATTGTGCGGTCATGCTCCGCCGCGAGTGTCGCCGCTGCCTTCAGGAACGCAGCGTTGTGCAGGATGCGGTTCACCCGGGCTTTGGCGTGGTCGTTCATCTGGCGTCCAACTGACAGGGGCGGAGAGGAAAACAGCCCATGCGCTGCGAGGCAAATCTCCAGCAGCGCAACCCGAGGTGGGCAGCGGCGTTCAGTTTCGGCCAGCACGTCTCGGCCTGTGGCGTGGCCCCAGGTCATGCACGTCGATAGGAAGGAGCAGAAACCATGCTGAGAATGCGTCTTTTGCCGGCCGTCTGCAGTATTGCGCTACTGACGGCTGTGCCTGCCTTCGCCCAGACCCAGAGCCAGGATGGCACGATGGGGTCCAGCGGCATGACCAACGATCGCGGTTCGGGCTACGGTTCGAGCACCGGCGCGGGGAGCGGCTATGGTTCAGACAGTAGCGATCCCGGCACGATGTCAAACCGCCGCGCGGCGCGTATGGGCCGTGGCGGCGATGCGCAGAACGCTGAGATCGACCGCCTGAACGAGCAGAGCCTGCAGGCTGCGCAGCAGGGTCAGTCCTTCATGGGCGGCGGCACCAGCGGGGCGGGTACGCCAGGCACGATGTCCACGTCAGGGTCGTCCGGCATGTCCGGTTCCTCGGCTGGTATGTCGTCGGGCGGCGCAGGCGCCTATGGCTCACCGCCGGCGACAACGTCGTCCTACGGCTCATCGCCGGGCATGTCGGGTTCGGCGACTGGCGCAGGCGGCCCAGGCACCATGCAGAGCGGCGGCGCCGCGACCGGCACGTCACCGGCTCGGTAACCCAGCCTTTCGGGTTGCCGCCGGCCTCAGGCCGCGATGGTGACCGGAGCGGCAGGCCTCTTGTCAGGCCGGCGCAGTTGGAGCGGCAGCAGGATAGCCCTGCTGCCGTTTTCCGTTCTGGTCTGGCCGGGCTGCGATTCGTCCGGCCCCGTAAGCCGCAGCCAGGGTGATGCGGCCACCACGCCGGACGCTCAGGTAGCGCGGCAGGCCTTCAACATAATCGTCCGAGCGCGGAAACGAGAGCGATCAACAGCCGCGTCGGCGGCTGTCGTAAGTGCAATAACCATCCTGGGTGTTCTTCGAACAGTGCTTGTTCTTGCGGCCCGCCGTCGCAAGTCATGGTGGTCCTTTTCGTGCCGTCTTCCTCTTCCGGTTGACATCTCCCGTCCCGCCGTTTTCCTATACGACGCGGAACGATGCGGAAGGGGCCATGAACCAGTTTCTGCAGGATATCAGTTACCTGATCTTTCCGAAGGCGCCTTCACTTGCGGCCGGCCTGCTCGGGCCGAACGCTGAGGCCGCGCTGCGAGCACTGGCCCAGGCGCTGCGGGACGCCGGACAGCCGGTCATGGACAATGCCGACGCACGGGACCTCTACACCGTGCTGAACGCCAACCGCTCATTGATCGGCGACGCGCTGGCGCCGGCCGAAGCGTATTGGCGCACGACGTATCCGC
>JAFEFW010000627.1 GCA_018240405.1 Pseudomonadota bacterium | reverse complement strand
CAGATTTCATCCGGACTGGCTGACCTGGAGCCAACGGGCCTACGGCAACAGGGTCGGGATCTTTCGTGTGCTCGACGTGCTGGACCATTTCGGATTGATTCCCTCAGTCGCGCTAGGGTCGGAAGCGGCGAAGCGGTTCCCCGAACTGGTCGACGAGCTGACCCGCCGCAATGCCTGCTTCATGGCGCACGGTCATTTCGCCACACGGCGCATCACCAGCCGGATGTCGGAGCAGGAGGAACGGGCGTTCATCGCAGACGCGCGTGATGCCATCGCCACCGCGACCGGCAAGGCTCCGCGCGGCTGGTGCGGCCAGGACTTCAACGAGTCGGCCGATACGCCCGCATATCTCATCGATGCCGGCTTCGACTACACAACCGACTGGCCGAATGACGATCTTCCTTATCTCCTGGATGGCAAGCTGCTGGCACTACCGCCGCAACCGGAATGGAGTGATCTGGAGTGCATGCGCCTGCGTGGTGTGACCGTGCCAGTCTGGTCGGATAATGTTGCCGAGGCGTTTGCGGTGCTGCATGAAGAGGGTGGCCAGGGCAATGGCGGGACGGTGTTCAACCTGACCCTGCATCCCTGGATCATCGGTCAGCCGCAGCGGATCCGGTGGCTGCGGGAAGCATTGACCCGCATGCTGGGCAAGAGCGGCATATGGCGCACGACGACAGACGACCTTGCCGTGGCGGCACGAAAATCGTTTTGACACGAAACTTTTCTGGTGGCGAATCCGGATAGGGAGGATGCGCCGCTCAACCAGCCAGATGGACACGTCCGGGCTGCACGGCCATCATCGGCCTGCGCCGTCTAAAATGCGGCCATTTCACTGCGGAGGAAGGTAGAATGCCTGATCTTGTTGGCACTTGGCGTCTCATCAAAGTGGTCTCGCACGACCCCGACGGCAAGCCGCTCACTCCGCCTTATGGCACTCATCCGATTGGACGCATCGTGTTCAACACGGAAGGCCGGGTGGTGGTCGCGGTCTCGGATGGTCGTCGGGACCTACCAGCGGGTGCAAAGCGCGAGTACGGCGGCTACACAGGCGCCTTCACATTCGACGGCTCGACGCTGACGACCCATGTCGACGCTTCGCCGAACCCGGCGCTTGTCGGCACGGCGCAGGTCCGCGGGGTGCGGATCGAAGGCGACGACCGCATTGTATTGATCCCGCCGCCACGCGAGATCGACAACGCTGTCCATCACCGGGAACTGACTTGGGAGCGGATCAGCCCGGTGTAATACCCAAGAGACATCAGCGGAACTGGACTGTGCTGCGGCGGCGGGCGACCTATCGCCTGCCGTCAGGCTCTCCGCCGCTTTGATCCGACTCCACAAGGTTTGGCGGGTCCCTCGGCTGCCGTTCGCACTGCGCCAGTCCGCCGGTAGCGTAACGATTATCGATCGGACCGCGGAGCGTACGTAGACCGTGCCGCGCGTATGCGGCCTGAGCGGGCGGCAACTGCGAGGCGTCGCACGTCGCCGCCGCCCCGAGACAGAATCCGGCGCAACGTCACAATTTGCCTCTCCCCGCTGGCTTGTTCGGTCATTGACCACGTTCTCAGCCGCCCAGACGCCACTGTTGCAGTACTGCAACTCTCGACAAGCGACAATGAAATCCTGCAGGCTGTCTCTGCTGGAGCAACGACTGACCAGTGCGGGAAGTCACCACATGCCGTCGACCGTCCATTCTAATGCCGTAAGAGTTGTCGTCCTGGGTGGGGGCATCGCAGGCCTGGCGGCGGCGTTTGAGCTCTCTGATCCACGCCATGACGGGCGGTTTGACGTGCAGCTTTATCAAATTGGCTGGCGCCTCGGCGGCAAGTGCGCCAGCGGACGGGACATGGACTATTACAAGCGCACCAAGGAACACGGTCCGCATATTCTGTTTGGTTTCTATGACAATGCCTTCGCGATATTGCGTCAGGCTTACGACATTCTTGCTGAAGACAAGACGCGCCCATTCAAGAAGTTTACGGATGCCCTGGTGCCCCATCACCAGTTGGTGGCAATGGAACAGCAATCTGACGCCTCGTGGCTACCGTGGGTCGTCAACATGCCGACCACACCGGGTCAGGCTGGCGATCCGCTATCGCTTGCGGATGAAGTGGCTGCATTTCTAGAGTTCATCCTGGAAGTGCTTCATAGCGGTCTAACGCGCCTCGTTACCGCCAGCCCGCTTGACGGCGTCGGCGAGAGCGCGTCGACCATTCTGCAGGTAGTCCAAACGCAATTGCTGGCCGCCGGTCGATTGTTGCGCAAGCTGCCACAAGTCCCGCCGGCACACAGAAAGACGGCAAGTGCCAGGGCAGCCGCGGCCCTTGCGGACTTGCGGCAGACACTGCGCGTGACCTGGACAGCGCACGCGCAGAGCGTTGACGCGCGTCGCGCTTTCATCATCGTTGATCTGGGGATTGCAACCGCCTTTGGCGCCTTAGTAGACGGACTGATCTGGCCGACGAAGCAATCAGTTGCTGCCGCCAACAAGGACGATTACCGGGACTGGCTGCGGAAGCACCATGCATTGGATATGACCGCCAATTCTGCGGTTGTGCGGGCCCTGTATGACACGGTCTTCGCGTATCCGCATGGGGACGTTACGCAGCCTGGCGAAGTCGAGGCCGGCTCTGCCGTCATTACGCAGCGCGGGTTGGTGACCTACCGTGGCCCGGCCGCCTGGAAGATGCGCACGGGAACTGGCGACGTGACCGCGGCCCCGCTGTATGAGGTCTTGCGTAAGCGGGGGGTGAAAGTCCACTTCTTCCACCGCGTCGACAAGTTGATCGCGAGTGACCACAACACGATCGACCAAATCCGCATCGGCGTCCAGGCGACGGTGATTAACGGCGAGTATGACCCGCTGATTACGGTCAAGGGTATTTCCGCCTGGCCGGACCGGCCGGATTACGCACAACTTCACCAGGGCGATGCGCTGCGAGACGGTCATATCGATCTCGAATCGAGATGGACCCCGTGGAAAGATCCGGTCGGGCCGCTCATCCTGTCACGGGGCGACCATTACGATAAGGTTGTCCTGGCCATGCCGGTAGATGCGGTAGCCGATGTCGCGCCGGAGCCGTTGCTTCCGGCTTGGCAGAAAATGCTGGACGGTGCCTCCACAGTCGCCACGCAAAGCGTCCAGGTCTGGCTGACCAGGCAGACGGGTTGGCCGGTGCCTGGCGCAGTCGCGCCGGTCGTGACCGGCTACGACCGCACACGTGTTGCCAGTGGAAGCCAGCCGATCCCGATCGACACCTGGCTGGACGCGAGTGAGGTTCTTCCATACGAGGACTGGCCGGCCGGGGCCGTCCCGGTCGGCATGGCAATCCTGTGCGGCCCCATGCGCCTTCCATTCGGTAGCCCGCCGCCGAGCAACCACGGTTTTCCCGGCACCATGCAGTCGCTCGCCGCTGCGGCGGGACAAAACTTCCTCGGGGTCACGCAGCCCCTGTGGCCGGCGTTAAACGGGCCGTCCGGGTTTGACTGGTCCGCGCTATGGTCACCATCGGGGCAGCCCGGCCCGATCGCGTTCAACGCACAGTTCTGGGTGGCGGCGGTCAACCCATCGGACCGATATACCCTGACACGCAAGGGCAACAGTAAAACGCGGCTCGCGCCCGGCGCCAGCGGTTATTCAAACATGGTAATATGTGGAGACTGGACCGACTATGGTTACAATCTCGGCTGCTTCGAGGGGGCCGTGATCTCTGGCCTGCAGGCGGCGAACGCTATAACAGGCAATCCACGGCCGATCATTCGCGATCCATTTCGCGGGAGCTGAAAATGGCCACCATTTTACCGTCAGGTGCTGGACTACCGCCTTTCGTCGACTGCCCGAGCCCACAAACCTTGCCTGGACCCGTGCAATTCCTGAACGTGACGATGACGTCGTTCATCCTCCGAGCGGACCTGTCGAAGCTGCAGGATCTCTGCACAAAGCTGATCGAGCGACCCAGCGGTGGTGCCGTTCGGTTCAGGCCTCTGTTGCCATACGTGATCATGAGCTTCACCGATTTGCCGCACGGCTTTTTCGTGAATTTCGCCAATCAGGGGATCGCGTCAGAGCGTGAACTGGCGCTCGGTATCCCGGGAATGTATGAGGTCGTTCAGGGTTCCGCGGTGGTCGAGCGCTCTCTGGGCCTCGTCATGCCGTTTCTGTTCTTGGACAATCCGGTCGCGCTAATGACAGGACGCGAAAACTTCGGCTACTTCAAGCAGCATGGAGCAATCCGCCTGCCGTCCGACCCAGGAAGCAACGGTTTTTCAGCGGAGGTCTACGGGTGTCAGAGCTTTCATACGAAAGCGCATTGGGGACCAGCCTGCCTGACCACTCTTGCCCGAACGGGCGTCGTACCGGCGGTCGCCGACGCGGCGCTCGAGGCCAAGCTGGGACTGTCATGGGCGGAAACGGTTGCCGCGGCGCTAGGCGCTCGTGACGCACTGCTTACACCGGACAACCTGGCTGCCGGGCGTGTCACGCCTGTCATCGCCGACTTTCTGGTTCCTAAGCTCCCTCAAATATTCCTGAAACAGTTTCGCGATATAGCAGACGGGCGCCGGGCCTGTTATCAGGCTGTGACGCAGTCAAAGTATGCTCTTACCAGCATTCCCATAATCGTTGTTGAGTCGAACCATAGCTTCCACCTCACCCCGCTCGACAGCACGCCAATCGCCGAGGCGCTTGGCCTCGCACCGGCGACCGAGACTGGTCTGGGCGTACGGATCAGTATGGATATGCGGTTAGAAAACGGGCGTGTGCTATGGCAAGCGTGAACGCAACACCTGCGGCAAAGCGCAAGATTGCCATCATCGGCGGCGGTATGGGCGCGTTGTCGGCCGCCTACTACCTCACCGATCCAGTTCACAGTCCCGGATTCGACGTCACTATCTATACAATGGGCTGGCGACTGGGCGGCAAGGGTGCCAGCGGACGCAACCAGAGTCGTCACGCACGAATCGAAGAGCATGGCCTCCACATCTGGTTCGGCACATACCACAACGCAATCGACCTGATGACCCGGTGCTACCAAGAACTGGGCCGCTTGCCGACGCAACCGCTCGCGCGCTTCGACGACGCATTCAAGCCGCAGCGTCGGCTGGTGTTACTGGAAGGCATCGACCACTCGTTCAGGCATTGGCCGATCGATTTTCCTGATTGGAACGATGTCGGCATCGGCACGCTCACCGATGTTGGCCGTCTGGTGCGTCGCGCCATCACCTGGGTGATCGGCCACCTGGAACAAGTGCCACATCTGGCTCGGACACGGATCGATCAAGCGCAAGCGCCCTTGGCTACCGCCGAGGTGCCTGTGCGCCAGCTGCTTGGCGCTGACGGCGTTACCGATCTTTCCGTTGGTGGACTTCTCGTCTGGCTCAAACGGACGATCACAAGCCTGCCGCCCGGGCCGCAGGGCACCGCGGAATTGCGAAGCTTGTCCGGCCCGATCTCCACTGTTTTGAAATACCTGGCGGGGTCGCTGTTCCTGTTGTTGGACCGGGACCTGCCGGATGATGACATCGCGCGCCGCATATGGATCATCGGCTATCTGGGCATAACATTCGTCCGTGGAATACTGGATGATGACCTGATCGCCAAAGGATTCGATGCCGTTGAAAGCATAGAGATGCGTGCGTGGCTCCAGCGTCATACATCATTTGCAGGCTGGGATCCGGATCAGCAACGCAAGGCTGATGCGACGGCCTTCTGGTCGGCGCCGATGCAGGCCTTCTACGATGCCTCGTTTTCCTACGTTGATGGCGATGCCAGGCAACCCAACTGCGCTGCCAGCACCGCGCTTCGCTGTATCCTCCGCATCCTCTTCGATTATCCGAAAGCAATCATTTACGAGATGCAGGCCGGGATGGGTGACGCGGTCTTCGCCCCGCTTTACCTCGTCCTGAAAAAACGCGGTGTGAGGTTCGAATTCTTCCATCGGCTAACAAATCTGATGCCAGAACCAGACGGCACCCGCATCAAGAGCATGACACTTAGCCGGCAGGTGCGGCGTCGGCCGGACCAACCATACGAGCCGCTGTTCCAGGTGAATGACTTGGACTGCTGGCCGTCGGAGCCGTTTTACGACCAGATTATCGACGGCAGCGCGCTGCGCGCATCGGGAGCCAATATCGAGCATTGGGATCAGACAAAGTGGCAGGATACCGGTGGCACCGTGACATTGGTGGACGGTGAAGATTTCGACCACGTGGTGCTCGGAGTGTCGTACAACGTGTTGCCGTCGGTTGCGGCTGCTTTGGACGTGAACGCGCGCTGGAAGACCATGGTTCGCGGCCTCAACAGCGCTGGTACCCAGGCGGCGCAACTTTGGTTTACGGCCACACGCTCGCAGCTTGGCATGGACGGCACGCCGGAAATATTTGGGTCGTATAATGAGCCTTGGTCGAGCCTGGTTGATTTCTCCCACCTTTTGTGTCGGGAGGCCTGGCCGGTCGGCTGTACGCCGCACTACCTGAACTATACTTGTGGTCCCCTGGGAAAGTATGAGCCCAATGATGATCAGGCGGTATACGATCGCCTGAAAGATTTTCTGCAAACTGCCGGAACGCTGTGGCCGAAAGCCGTTGGGCCGACCGGCTTCGACTATGCGGTGCTGCACGCCCCGGCCGGGACGGCCGGTGAGCAGCGCCTCAAGGCGCAATATTGGCGGGCCAACACCGATCCGACGGAGCTATACGTTATCGCCGAGGCGGACACCGCGTCCGCACGACTACATCCCGACAAAACCGGATTTACCAACTTGTCCATCGCGGGCGAGTGGACCAATACGGGAATCAACATTTCCAGTATCGAAGCGACCGTCGTGTCCGGCATGCGTGTATCGCGCGGCCTGGCCGGATGGCCAACGACTATACCGGGTGAATCCGACTTCTGACGGTACCACCGTCTCATTATGCCGCCAGATCCCCGGAATTCTTCAAGGCCGCGGATCCGACCCGCATAGCTTCCATGGGGACCGGCCGCTGCTGGCGTACGGCAACCGCAGTTGCGCGTTTGGTCAGACGCGACGCCTTGCTCGTATGGCCACGCAGGGCAGCATGGTCTGCCAGCAACAGCAGTGCCCGTGGCTGCGTTAGCGGTTGGCGCATGCCAAACCGGGCAGCGAGCCGTATCATGCGCTCGGCCTCGGCGCGCTCCCCGCGGGACAGCCGGCCAGCTCCGTTACGGAGTTGCGAGAGGAATACTTCGGCGGCACCAAATACGCCGGCCTGCGCGTAAAAGCCGATGATCCGCCAGTCGACCAGCATAGCCAGCACCTCGCGGGCGTGGGCCATTGCTGAGTCAATGCGCGACTGCCGCAGCTCTACCGCTGCCAGCAAGCCGAGGGTCCAAATGCGTTCGTTGCTTCCCTGTGTCGCGAGCAGATCCGTCACGTCTGTCAGCCTGCGTCGGGCCGTCTCCACGTTGCCGAGTCGAAATGCCAGGTCGGCGGCCTCGAGGTGCGACCAGCAGCGCAGTTGCACGTCACCAGATCGTTCTGCAGCGCTTTCAAAGTGGTGGATGAGGGACGCACAGGCATCGGTGTCACCAAGTTCCAGCAGCGTCAGGATCAGCAGGGACGTGGCGTCGAGATGGCGGCGTCGGTTGTTGTGGCGGCTGGCCAGATCGAGCATCCAACGTAGCTCCGTCTCGGCCTCTCTGAGCAGGCCGGCGGCGAGCAGGTACATGGCTATGTATTCGCTCGTCATCAGGCGGTCGTGCGGGCTCGTTTCGTCTGGAATCGTACGCCGTGCGCGCGCAAGGTAATAGCGTGAGAGTGTGGGTAGCTCGCCGACCATCAGGACCAACGCCAGTAATCCGGCAGAGCGTGAGTACAGCGCTGCGTCGCCGGCACGATGCGACAGGTTCAGCGCGGCCAGCGTCGCGGTCATCATGGCCGCGAACTTGGACCGGTGCCCGAACGTCTGCCCAAGCGTTTCCAATGTGAGTGCCGATTGCCGTATACGATCGGAGCCAGGGCTCGAGAATGCTGCCGGCATCCGTGCAGCCGTCGCCCCAGACGCCCGCAACAACTCCGTAACCGTCTGAAGCATGACGTGCCGCATCAAGGTCCAGGTGGTGCCAACAGCCGTCTGCGGCCAGTGAAAGCCGAACTGTGTCAACGCGCTGACCAAATGCTGCTCGCTGAGGCGAAAGTCACCAGATTGCAACAATGCCCAGCCGAGATGATGATGCAAACGACCGGTGAGCTCTGCACCGATCTGAGCCGAAGGCTTGGCAACGTCCGATCCGGGCGAAGCGTGAATTTGCTGCACGGCGCTGATTGCTTCCTGCAGCGCCATCACCGCCTCCCGATACGCACCGCCGGACAGGGCAGACATGCCTGCGTGTTCCCAGTATGGCAGCGCGCGGTCCGGCCGGTCGGCCCTGCTCCAGTGCAGGCCTAGGATCGCGGGGGATGGTCGGCGCACGGGCGGCTCCGACTCGTAATGACCGACGGTGGCTACATGCAGCCGCCGCCGCTGCTCGAAGGGAAGCAGCCGGTAAACCGCATCCTGAATCAAGGCGTGTTCGAACCGGTACAGCAGGTCCCTGCCGTCATGTACGATACTGATCATGCCGGCTTCGGCCAGCCGGTTCAGCCTGTCGGGGATTTCGTTGATGAGCATACCGGTCGCGTCGACAGCTGGTGTCGCCATGGCGGCGACCAGTGCACGGTCCGAAAAGCTCGAACCGACGACGCTTGCTGCCTTCAGGGTGGTTTGCAGGTCGACGGGAAGGCGATCCACCCGGGCGACCATCGTCCGCTGAATCGACTCCGGAAGCTGGGACGCTATGGTACCCACAGCGTGGCTCGCCAGGCGGCAGATTCCGTCGCGCAGATTGAGAGCACCCTGATCCCGTAGCGATAACGCAAGCTGCCGGGCAAACAAGGGATTGCCATCGGCGCGCTGCTGGATGATTTCGGCAAGGGAAGGCGCAGTCGCTTCACAGTCAACGGCGTCGGCAACCACAGCGGCGGTCGCGGTGATACCGAGCGGCCCGAGACGCAATCGCTCAACCGCCACTGCGTCCGCCAGTTCGCGCATGCCCGGCCAGGGACCATTCATCTCCGGGCGAGCGACAAGCACCATCAATACGCCGGGCACCTCGCGCGCGACCTGTGTGGCCAGCCGCCAGGAGCTCGCGTCCATCCATTGGACGTCGTCGAGCACGATCGCGCATGTATCGGCACGGAGGCTGTCGCGCAGCAGCACGGTCAGCGTATCCGCCGTGACACGCGCGCGGTCGTCGGGCGGAAGATCCACCGGAGCAGCACCCGGCAAACCGATGCCAGGCAGCACAACGGTGGCGAGGCCAGCATAGTCAGGCGGAACCTGCTGGCGCACCAGGGCCTCCCGCAGCCGCACGTGGCACTGTTCTGGGCCGTCGGCAATGTCAGCGGCAAGCGCATCAGCGAAGACCGGTATCCAGGCAGCGAAAGGCGAGATCGTGCCGGCCAGTGGATCGGCACCGCCGTGCAGCAGCCGCTGCCGGGACCGTGCGATCCGACCGAACTCGGCCATCAAGGTGGACTTGCCGATTCCGGGCTCACCGTCGACGTAAAGCACCGGCACAGGCTCGCCACGGCTGGCACGTTGCAGATAATCCAGCAGCCAATTGAGTTCCTGTTCCCGCCCGCTCAGCGTCTGAGTGGTTCCGGCCGGTGCAGGCTGATAATGGAGCGGGCAAAACATGGCGGACCCGTCCGCGAAGGTCCGCTCCACGGATGCAAAGTCGACCCTTTGTCCTGCCCTCTGTACGATTGCCTCGTCGCACACGACTGGCGGCAGTCCCTCCAGCTCCAACGACTTCGCAGCCCGGTTGGTCACGTCTCCAATGATCCCTGGCGCGTAGCGTTCTTCGTTGCCGATCAATCCACAATAGGCAGGTCCGAACGTTACGGCGCAGCGTGCCGGTGTTCCCTTATCGCCGAGTGCGATTGATATTTCCTGCGCGACCCGAACAGCCCGGATCGGATCGTCGTCATGGGCCTGATCGGGCAGGCCGAAGACGATCATGGCCATCGGCCCCTTGTCGCTCATGCTCATGCGAATCAGAGCACCGTCAAAACGGTCTGCCCGTTCCTGCATCGTCACCAGCGCGTTCAGGATTGGGGTCAGGTCATCTGGCCCGCTGCAGCGGAGACCGGTGATGCCGATGCACACCATTGCAATCTGCCGGAATTCGGCAAGCCACTCCGGATTCAACAGGTCGCGGCGTCGAATCCATGCCGGCATGAACATGGACAGGAAGGTTCTGTCCATCTCGTCAGGGATAACCTGAGCGCTCGGAATGGGGGGCCTGGCCGTGATACCTGCACGGAACTCCCCGGCTACGGCGCGTTCCGGGATATTCGGTGCCACGGCACGTATGGCGTCCGAGGTGCAGATTTCGCCTGACCTCGCACGCTGGAGCATCCGCGGCAGGTCATCGAAGGATGGGCCGGTCAGCATGAAGTGCCATTGACCCGTCTCTGTGCCGATGCGTACAGCGTGCAGATCGCCAGCGACAACGGCCGCGCGAATTCTCAGGACGGTGCCGCCCGACAGATAATTATCCAGGTCGCCGACGATGGCGCTGGCGCAAGCCACGGCTCGTTCAGCAGACACCTTAAGGCCCTGGGACGTCTCCGGCCAGAACGCCAGAAGCGCATCGCCATATAGATTTTCGATATCACCGCCCCAGGTGAAAACGCGGTCAATGGCCTTGCCAAGGTAATCACTGATGATCCGGGACAAAGCCTCGACGCCCTCATCGCCCTTGCGGTGGTACAGGCGGGTCAGACGACTGAATCCGGAAATGTCTGCAAACACCACTGCAGCGCGCAGCGGCTGGATATGCGGCTGTATCGGTGCAGCATCACGTGAAACCGCATTCGCCAATTGTCGCGGTACGTTCCCGGCTGGCCGTCTGTGCAGCGGGCCTTGCATGGCGCCGACCGTCCTCCTGCGGAATCGCGACCCTTAATACCTGAAGCTGACCTGGCCTGCGATATAGCTGACACTGCCGCCGCCCACGGTGCCGCTCAGGCTGCCACGAAACGCATTCCCCTGGCTTGTGGCCGCCAGCGCTATTGGCGCGCTCGTCACAAAGATGTGCCCGATGGCAAGATCGAACTTCAGCGTCTCTGATGGTTTGTATTGAAAGCCGATCGAGGTCCAAACACTGTCCGAGTCCGGAATCGCCGGCGTCCTGGTACTGCTACGCGCGGGCGACTGATCGTATGCCACCCCGAACCGTATGGTCATGTCGTCCCGGAATCGATACTTCGTGCCAACGGCGACGAAAACGGAGTCATGCCAATCGTATACTGTCAGGCTCGGCGGTTGTAGCGGGTTGGCGAAAGTAGCCTGCAGGCTGCGGAATGTGTTCCATCCCATCCATTGCAGGTCGGCCATCACCGTCCAGTTGTCATCAAGCCGCTGGCTTACGCCGATCGACGCCGCGGCAGGCAGGTTCAATTTCGTCGTGACACCCGTAGGGATAAAGACGCCGGACGCCGCGTATGCCGCACCGGTCGCGCCTCCGGGTTCGAAGGTTGTGGTACCGCTGCTGTTCTGGCTCATTCCGGACCGAAAGCCAATTCCGACCTGTGTACCGGGCACTGGCTCATAGAGCACGCCCAACAAAAAGCCAACGGCAACGCTGTCCGCCTTACTGCGAGCCAGCCCATCGCTTCGTCCCGGAATTCCGCCAAGCAGGCCGCCCGAAAGAGCTGTGTCAATAGTACCGAAGTCAATGGCGCTGGTTGACTTGATTTGCGCATACTCCACGTCGATCCCGACGCCCAGCGATAGGGAAGGCATGATCTCATAGGAGAGCGCGAGGACGAAGTCCTGCGTAACCAACTGGCTGTTGAGGGCATGGTAGCGGCCTACCCAACCATCGGCCCAGTAGCTGCCCAGCCCATAGAGCGAGGTGACCGCCAGGCCGGCCCTGAATCCAGCCGGAAGATCGACAGAAAAATACAGGCTTGGTATCAGAACCTGAGTGCCGTCGTTGCCACCATTGGAACCTGTGATCGGCGTCCCGAAGATCGTAGCTGCGGATGACTGGCTAAACGTTGCTGAAGTAAAGATACCGGTTCCGACGACAGCCCCTTCGAATCCGCTGCCGCGCGCAAGGGCAGCCGGATTGAAAATCATGCTTGTAACGTCCTCTGCCCCCGCCGTCATTCCGGCCTGGGCGGACCCTAAAGTCGTTGCGCTTTGCGATCTCAGGACGAATCCGGAACCTCCCTGAGCAGTGCCCATTGTCAGCCAGGCCGCAGCGACCAGGACTCCACCGCTGACGTAAAATGACGCCTTAGGCGCGAGCCTCCCCATGACGCTTCTCCGCGCTTCTTAAACTATATCACTCCCACACAATTCGCGCCTCTGCAATAGTGCATGCACGATGTGCGCAGCGTCCGAAGTGGCTTCTACGCTTCACGCTATACGGGCAACTGAAGCATTCCTCGCCGCGACACGAGTGCATCGGGTTCGGTTGTGTTCCAGGTTGATAACCTCGATGAGAGAGACCTGATAATAACCAACGGGGTTAGGTTCGTTAGTTCCGTCCGATTCCGCAGCAGAATTCTGTGGAACTCCGCGCTGTGTGGAATTCACGGGCTGGCGGACGAAGTCCTGAGGCCTTTGAACGATCGGTTCGCAGTACTCTGTTCGGGGGATTACAGCCGTGCTGCGAAAGGCAATGCAGCAGCACATAGGCCAGCCATGACCCAGAAGCCATGCGCACCGAACTGGGCGTAGAGCCACCCCGAGGCAAGCATCAACGTTGCGTATGCCGAACCGATGGCAACAGTGCCATAGACGGCCTGCGCCGTAGCGGCGAGATGCGCCGGCACGCTGGCCGCGATCAGCCGCACGCTCACGAGGTGCTGCAGCGCAAACGTGAGACCGTGCAGCGGTTCGGCCACGGCAATGGCCCAGACAGACGCTGACTGTGCAAGCAGCCCCCATCGCAAAATACCCGCCACGGCAGAGAGTGCGCAGGCTCCAGCCGGTGTCAGGCGGTCAATGAGGACGCGGCCCAGCAAGAGGAAGACCGCGACCTCTGCGGCAACCGAAAGCGACCACAGCGCACCCGCTGTTGCACTGCCGATGCCAGCCTGTGTCCAGTTGATGACTGCAAACCCGTCATGGAGTGCGTGGCTACCCTGGATGAGCGCTGCGGCCAGGATGATACGCCGATAAGTAGCCATACCGAACAAGGCGCGGAGCCCGCCAGCGGGTGCGGCCCTGGGATCTGGGTTGCTGATCCGATCCGGCACGGCGGTGGCGCAGCAGGCCGCGATCCCCATCAGCCCGGCGTTCAGCCAGATGATGCTTGTGAGGCCCTGTATAGCCACCACACTGCCCGCGACAACCGTGCCAAGGATGAACGCGGCCGATCCGCCACCTCGTACCCAGCCGTAGCGGACGTGGTCGGTGCGGATCGCCGCAAGTGTCAAAGCGTCCGCTAGTGGAACGAGGGGCGCCAGAGCCGCGGCATGTATGACACTGACGAGGACCAGCGGAAATGCGCCATTGGCGGGGATGTAGAGGCATGCGACGACCGCGGCGCACCCAGCCAAGGCAACGAGGACGGCCCGTGGCGCACGCAGCACGTCAGCCGCTCGCCCTCCTGCCGGCCCGGACACGATGCGGATCGCCGTTCCGGCGGCGAGCGCAAGGCCAATGGCCTCGGAGGACATGCCCTTCTCGGACAGAAAGGCGGCGAGGAACGGCGATGAGACGCCAAACGCCAGGAACAGGGCGCCATAAAGGGCCAGGAACCTGGGCAGCGTCCCGGCACCCGGCATCAGGAGAAATGTTTTGCGCAGCCGACCCGGCATTGGCCGTCAGATTGGGACCGCGGCTGACGGGTGCAGTCCGCTGACAATCACATTTCGTTGCGGAGACCAGGCAAGGCTGCGCGGTCAATGCACACGCCGGCATGAACTCCATGCGGGGTGGCCATGTACAATGCGCAATAGCGGTCGTTCATGGCGAGGATCGAGCGCTTCCGGTCGACGGTTCAAGAGCGGTTAGTCCTGCGTCGCCGGCTTCGCGTAACGCCTCGACCAACGGCGCCGCTTTGCTCAGATTGCCGCGTTCGGCGGCGGCCTCCAGACGCGCCGCGATCCGGCGTATCGCGGGGGCGCCGACGCTGCCGGCCAGCAGTGGCAGGGCTTATCAGGACGTGTGTCAGCGAGTATGGGCAATAATGCGCCACGTCCGGTTAGCTGTCCTATCGCAATGCCTTGCGGCGGGGTCCGGTCTTGGCATTGTGCACCAGTGTTTCGGTCCGGCCCTGCGCTTTGAGGGATAGCGGGGCCTCGTGCCGACGTGTCATTGCCTTCTTGTTACGTTCTGGCGGCTTACTGTTCCCCGCCGCCTTTGACGTGACGTGATGCTGCCTTACCTGATCACCATACATGATCATCCGCTCGTCGAGCATCGCCGCTACATTGGCATAGGCTTCGCCGAGCGAGAGCGGCTTGCCGTCGCGATAGAAGATGATCGGATTCCCACGCGCGATCCGTCCCAAGTATTCCTCACTGGAGACCGAGGGTGTTGCAGCAACCGCCGGCAGGAAGCGCCTGCTGCCTGCCGGGCCTAGGAGGTGGCGAAAATACAGGTCCGCCGGCCGGGTGGGACGTCCAAGGTCGTCCTCCAGTTCGCCGCGTTCGCCAGCCATCGTCTCGGCAGCCATAGCTGCTGAAACGCCCACGCCACGGCGCAGATCGAGAACACGACGACGGGCGCGGTCGCTGACGGCGGAGGTCCCGCTGTCCTCAAGCCTGAGCAAATTGGCGTAGCCGGCCAGCCCATGCTTCGCGCCATAGATCCGTATCGCATCAAGCCACGCATCTTCGGTGAACTGGAACATGCCGGACGCTGTCGAGCCGTTGCCGGGGGCGGCGGTGGTCGAGAAGCCGCTTTCCCGCCAAGCGACAGCCAGCAGCAAGGAAGGCGCCAGACCAACTGCAGTCGCCTGCGGCGCAACGGCTTTGACGACCCATGGTGGAGCCAGCGGGTCATCTCGTCTGATCCCCGACGGGGCGGGAGGCGACGGCAGGCGATGTGCCGTCTTTCCGTGCGACCGCCGTTTTGGATACGTCTGAGTTACCCGTTCGTGTTTGCTCGGATGACGCACGACGCTCGTTTTCGCGGCGCCAGCGTGTTGACGCTTACCGTCTGCCGACGCATCCAACGGCAGAACCATGGACACCGTCGCGGCCAGGGCGGCTGTACGGAGCCAGGCGGATAGGCTCCGCGCTGATCGCGGTTCCCTCGGCACGTGCGCGATCCCCCGCCAATTACAGACGAGGCATGAAACGCTCGGCGCATGATCTGGTTGTTTGATGCAATTCGCAATCTCGACGAACTGCTTTGCGCGCCCGCCGGTCACCCCAGCCCCGTGCCGCTGCAAAAACCGGCCCAGCAAACGGTATGCAAACTCCGCCACCGTCAGCAGCCACAAGCTTCTTGATCTTCCTAACGAACGTGCGCCCGCACCAAGTCCCGCACGCCAGCAGGCTCAGAGAGAATCCGGTTCCGGAAGGAAATTCCGGCCCGATCCGGCGTAACCAGCCAACAGCTTCCGCCAAAGGACCGCTATAGTCGCGCTCCGCCGCACCGCCGTCCGACCGATGCGCCAAGCAGCACACTTCACATTAGGCGATCACTCATCAAGAACCGACCGTACTTGCCGTCGCAGTCAGCGTTGACAGGCGACCAGCAACCCCGTGCTGGCGAATGCAGGGTCGCCCTCCAGAGTAGTCGGGGACGGGTATGGTCGCGTCCACGGCCGCCCACTCCATTCGAAAAGATCGTACCCCTGCGGTCCGCAAAGATCGCCGGCCTTGGCGAAACACGCTGTGGCGCCGCCAATTGCAGCGGCGCAGGTCACACGCACGACTGGCTGGCCATCCGCCAGAAAGGTTTGGCTCGTTTGCGCACAGCCGGCCAGCAACAGCCAAGATCCAGTAATGGCCGGCAGAATGGTGGTGCGTAGTCGATGCGGGTCGAATGCCGTGCGACACCTCTTGCCGGGCCCCGGACGCATCATCTGTTGGCTGGCGTCCACGGCGCTGCCGTTCAGCCGATCTTTTGCACGACTCCCTTCAGCGTGTCGCAGATCAGCTTCGTAATGGAGGATTCGAGATTCACCGCCAGCGACCAGTTATTCATCAACCGCATTGCGTCCATCATGTGGGTGGGGTTCGTCGAATCAAAATCACCCGTCATGCGCGTCGTCACGGCGCTGGCCGCGGAATCCGTGTTGCGACTCAGCGAAGTGCCGATACCTGTCATGTTGACGCCGGACATTCGAATTCTCCTCTGGCGACGTTTGGTCAACGCTTATGGTATGCGCGCCATACCAGCGCAACGGTTTCTGATGCCGCAACGACGCCATCAAGCAGCGACGTCGTCCGGCGGAACTCATCGGGCGGCAGGCCAGCATCCAGCCGGTGGCGCAACGTCTGCTGCAGCGCGGCAAGCTCTTCTTCGAGTGCCTGTCGAGCAGTACCATCAGCGTCGGCGGCGAGACGGAGCTGGATGTCGAATGGCGTAACTGTTCCGCTCACGGCTTGTCCTCCACAATCCAGTTTGGTGGTTGGGCAAAGGGCAGGTCGGCATCGCCGGATTCGGTCCTGACCCGCACCCGATCAGCCTGGATTGCGATAATCCGACCGGACGTGCCCAACATGTCGCCCAGGCGCAACCTGCTCCCGTCCGCCAGCATGAGGAAGGGATCGACGCCGAGCCGCACGCCTCGAGGGATCGCGCCGGTCAGCGTCACCAGTTTGGTGTCCAGGCTGACCTGGTCGCCATAGTCTTTGCGGAACGCCTCTGCGATGTCTGACCAACGCGCCAAGCGAGGCTGGTCCACGAATCCGGTGACCTGGATGCTGCGCGGCGAGAGCGCGACCTTGATCGTGTCTGCCAACCCGGCATTTGCCAGATTGCGTTTAAGGGTGTCGGCGGCGCGCTCGGGCGTCACCACGCGGTCGTTGATCTCGCGCAGGCCGGCCACATCAGCCTTCAAGCGCTGCAGCGCATCGTTCAAGCGGGTTGTGCTGGCGGCGTAACCGGTCAGGCGGACACGGCCCGGTCCGTCGGGATAGGCCGAGGCCTCGATTCCGAACGCGCGCAGCACCGTACCCGTCATCTCGGTCAGCGCGGATGCGGCAACCAGTTGCATGTCGGCGTCGATCCGGATGGCGCGTAGCGCGACATTCAGCGCGTCGATCTGCTCCGTGGTCTCGGCATGTCCGCTGATCTGCACGCGCCCATTCGCCGTGCCGACGGTGGCGTCCTGCAAATGCAGCTTGTCCAGAACGGCGCGCACCTTGCCAGCCACGTCGGTGTCGGCGGATGGCGGCTGTTGTGGCAGCGGGCGCCGGAGCAACGGGCTGGCGGCCAGCAGTCCCACGCACGCAAGACCCGCGATCATGCCGTAGAGCAGTGCCGGACGCCAGCGGACGGCCACAACGCCAGGTGCCGGCGGAGGTGGCGTCCCTTGCGCCGCAAGGTCCGGTGCCACTGTGTCAGCGGTTGCGGCCTCCGGCGTCGCTACCGGTTCGGGTATTTGTGCGTCAGGCACGAGGACAGTCGCATTGGCCATTGCCGCGGCTGCGGCTGCGGCGCCAACGTCGCCCCAGTCGGCAGCGCCCGGGCCAATCGCAAAGACGGTGGCGCCAATTGAAACAGGTTGCAGGGCGGGCAGGCTACGCTCGTCACCGGGGGCAAGGAGGTCCGCTCCGAGCCGTACGCCCGCCGCCAGCGCCGCGATATGGCACGCGCTGCCGCGAACGCTGATGCGCACATGGGCGTCAGCCAGCGCTGGTTCCGCAAAGGTAAGGTCGGAATCAGCCGCCGTGCCGATCAGCCAGTCGCCATCGCTGAGCGGCACCTCGGCACCTTGATTGGCACCCAGCACAACCCGCAGCATCGGTCGCGCTTCCGCGGCCTTGTTGGGTTCGGCAGCACTGACGATCTGGTCAGCCATTACAGCGAAACCTTGGCCAGCGGTTGCACGGCGATCTCTGTCGTCAGTTCCTGATACGACAGGACCGGCAGATCCTGGAACTCCGCCTCGATGATCTTACGCGTATAGCGGCGGATATCCATCGACGTCAGCAGCACCGGCTTGCGCGCTTGCCGGGTGACGTCGCCCATCGACTTACGAAGATTGTCGACGATCTGCTTGGTCGTGCGCGGATCCAGTGTCAGATAGCTGCCGGCCGAGGTCTGGCGGATGGCATTGCGGATTGTGTCCTCCAGTTCCGGCGTCAGCACATAGGCCGGCAGGATGTTCATGCCGCTGGAGTAACTGTAGCAGATTTGCCGCTTCAAGGAGCCGCGAACATGCTCCGTCAGCAGGACGGTGTCCTTCTCCTTCTGCCCCCAGTCGATCAGTGCAGTCAGGATCGTCCGCATGTTCCGCACGGAGACGCCTTCGGACACCAGGCGCTGGAAGACCTCCGCGGTCTTCTGCAGCGGCACGATGCGCTGCACTTCCTTCACCAGCTCGGGGAACCGGTCCTCCATGCGCGATAGCAGGAAGCGTGCTTCCTGGATGCCGATGAACTCGTCGGCGTAGCGTCGCAGGATATGCGCAATGTGGTAGCTGAGGACCTGTACCGGCTCCATGAACGGGATCGACGCGCTGCGCATCGTGTCACGATGCGCAGCGCCTACCCATAATGTTTCGATGCGTGGCAGGAAGGGCTTTTCCTTGATGTAGGGTATGCCGACAAGATCAAGGTTCTCCGGTTTGTCGCGCGCCAACACGTATTGAGCGAGCAACTGCCCTTCGCCGCAGGGCACTTCCTGGATCAGGATGCTGTAGGCGCCGCCTTTTGTCTGATCGTTCAGCCGCAGGCTGATGCCGGGGAACGGAACGCCCAGGTCGTAGTAGAGCGCCCGCCGCACGGCAGCGAGTTCCTCGTTCAGCACGTCCGGCCGGATCAACGTCTGAATGTCACTGCCGACATCCACCATCAGCGGCACGGTCAGGGAGAACTCGTCGGCATCACCGGAAGCGGGGCGGCGCGCCGGCGGCGCGCCCGCGGAGGACACCACCGCCGGTACCCCGGCCGCCGCGTAGGGATCGGCCGGTTCCGCCGGACGCGTGCGGGCACGGTGCATCAGGTAGCCCCCGCCGCCCGCTGCGGCTGCCAGTATCAGAAAGGCGGTGGTGGGGAAGCCGGGGATCAAGGCAAAGATGACCATGATGATCGAGCCGACCATCAGCGCCTTCGGCTGGGCGGTAACTTCGCCGCCGATTTCGTCGCCCAGGTTGGATCCGGTTTCCTCGCTGCTGACACGGGTTACGATGAAGCCGGCGGTGATCGACACGAACAGCGCCGGGATCTGCCCGACCAGTCCGTCGCCGATGGTCAGGATCGAGTAAACGTGGCCCGCCTCCGCCAGCGACATGCCGCGCTGGAATGTGCCAATGGCGATGCCGCCCATGATGTTGACAGCGATGCAGATCAGCCCGGCGATCGCGTCGCCCTTCACGAACTTCATGGCGCCATCCATGGCGCCATACAGTTGGCTCTCCCGCTCCACCATACTCCGGCGGCGGCGTGCTTCGTCCAGGTCGATCGTGCCGGCGCGCATATCGCCGTCGATACTCATCTGCTTGCCCGGCATGGCATCCAGCGAGAACCGGGCCGCCACCTCGGCGACGCGCTCCGATCCCTTGGTAATGACGATGAACTGGACGATGGTAATGATCAGGAAGATCACGGCACCGACAACCAGATTGCCCGCAACAACGAAGTTGCCAAAGGTCTCGATAATGGCCCCGGCATAGCCGTCGATCAGGATCAGCCGGGTTGCCGCGATGGTCAGCGCCAGCCGGAACAGCGTCGTCAGCAGCAGCAGCGATGGAAAGGAAACGAAGGACAGCGGCGACTTGATGTAGACCGCCACCATTAGCAGAATTGAGGAAATGCCGAGGTTTAGTGCCTGCAGAAATTCCAGCAGGTGAGTCGGCAACGGCAGGATCATCATGAAGATGATCGCGATCAACAGAACCGCCAGGACCAGGTCGTTCCGGCCCGCCAGTAACGCGAGAACCTTGCGCAATTGCCCCATCATGGGTGCAGCGCCTCACGATCCCGCATCACCATCGCCGCAAGCACGGCCTTGGCGGCTTCCTGGTGTTGCCGTGCCTCGTCGCTGCGCCCGAGATTCCAGCAGGCGCGTGCCATGATACGCAACAGGTGGCCGCGGCGGGAGTCCTCCAGTGGCGTGTCAAGCAGCACGCCGGCCTCCTGCAGCGCCGCTTCGTCCTGCCCGGCCATGACCAGCGCCAGACATCGCGTGGTACTCGCCCAGGAGGCATCGACATCAAGGCGCGCCAGCGCGGCCAGCAGCGCTGCGGCATCGGCGGCTCTGTCGAACTGCAGAAAGATGTAGGCCAGGACCGCCAGTGCGTCGCGCGTGCGCGGTGGCACGATGAGATCCGCGGTGTCGCTCATGCCCGCATGAGAAGGCGGGTGGCGGTGTCGAGGATGGCGCGCAGGTCTTCCGCCGCGTCCATCACGTCGCGGGCAGCGGCGAACACGGCGCCGTCGCCCTCCGGGCCACGATCTGCCAATGCGGCAAGCAGGTCACGGCCGTCGCGCAGGGCGGCGGCATAGATCCCGGGATCCAACACGCCGCGATCGGTAATCTCCGGCGCCGCCGCCGCCAGCAGGCGGTCATCGAAGGTCGGCATGTCATACAGCGCGTCCAGCAACTGCACTGGCCGGGATTCAACCGCCGGAGCCACACCCTCATCTGGCAGGCGTGGCAGTTCCTCGGCCCGGCGCACGGTGCTGATACCGGTGTCGAAACGCAGCAGGGATTCGTTGCCGATTCGTGCCATAATGCTCAGTCGATCCGAAATGGATTTGTCATGCGGCACCCGCGGTTTCGGCTTCGTCGGCCAACCGGGTCAGCAGCCGTGTGATCGCGTCCAGGGCCGGCAGGTCAACGTCCTGCTCCCGCATGCGAGCGAGAAGGATCAGTGTCTCGTCGCCGTGGAACGCCGCCTTGACCACGTAGGGCAACCGGCGGTCGGGGTGGACTGCCTGTAGTGCCGCGGCTGCAACGCCATGACGATAGAGTGGCACGTGGCGGGCGAGATACACCACGATAGCATCGCCACGACGTTCGATGTGCAGGTCGCCGGAACGTTCAAAACGCAGGACCAGCGGCAGCTCCCGGGGCGCAACGCCGATCGCCGCGCACAGGTCCTGGATAGCGGCATCGGCACTCATACCGCGTTCTCTTCCTGCTCGATGGTTAGATCCATGGCCTCCTGCGCCGCGCGCAACACTGCGGCGCGGACGTCGCCATCGCGATATACGGTGACCGGAACCATGGCCAGAATGTCGCGAGACTCACGCAGGACGCCGACCCGAATTTCAAACTGATCGGCCGGCACGCCAAGGCCATCCGGCACGGCCAGCAGCTTGTTCGGACCGACCATCGGATCGGTCGTCAGCGGCAGCAGCACCTGGAGCATGCCGGTCGGCGTCAGACCATCCTGGCCCTGCTGCGACAGGCGTGTCACCGCCAGCTTGCAGCGGTCATGCACGGTGTCCAGGACGCGGAGTGTCGACAGATCGCCCAGCAGTTGCTGCAGCCGCGCCGGCTCCACTGATGGTCCTTCGGCAGCGAGATCATCGCCCGCGGCCTTGGTCAGGAAGCGAAGGCGGTCGGCGAAGCCCTCAACACCGAACTCGTCGAGGATGCCGCGGTACAGCCCCGCCGGCCCCGGTGTCGCAAACACCGTCGCGCGGTAGAGGTCCCGCAACCGGGCAGCAGCCTGACGATCACCATCAGCCATTTCAAACGCCGCGGCTGTGACATTCAAGCCGGCGCGGATGTCGCCCCCTCGCTCTTGCTGCAGCCGGTCTCGCTCCGCCGCAACCCGGGTGGCGAGATCGTCACGGCCAGCCACGCGCAACTGCCCGGCGATCGTGTCGAGCGCGGCAAAGGCGTGAGACGGGTCGCTGAACTGATCGTCGACCCGACGCCGGATCTCGTCAGCCGACATGTCGGCGTGTTCCAGGAAATCAACCAGCAGCGCGCGCAGCGCATCCAGGTCGAGATCGGGCAACTGCTCCTGCAGCATGCCCCAGACACCTTCAATCTCGTTCACGCGCTCGCCGTAGGTGCCGGGATCCTCAACCTGGCGCTCCTCGATGTCTTTGACTTCCATCTGCTCCGACATCGCCATGGCGAGCTCTTCCTTGGCGTCCGCAAGCAGGGACGTGGCGTCGCGCGGCGCCACCTCGACCGACTCACCCTGCCAGGAGCCGCGGGTTTGCTGCAGGCCCTCGGCAGACTCGCCGAGCGGAGAGCGGAAGCCGGCGCCCGCGAGGCGGTCGATCCGGTCAGACATGCGCGGCGTTCCTCCTTCCGCCCGGGTGGTTACTCCGGTGCCAGCTCGCGCAACGCGCGCAGCACCTCGACAAAAGGTTCGATCAGTTCGGACGGAATATATTCGTCAAGTTGCGCATCCTCAAGCAAGGCATGCGCCAGCGGAATATTCTGCATCACCGGCACGCCGGCCTGCGTGGCGGCTTCGACCATGCGGCGCGCGAGCAGGTCGGTGCCCATGGCAGTGACGACCGGCAGTGGGGTCTCGCCCTCACGGTAGACCACGGCGACAGCGATGTGCGTCGGATTGGTAATTAGCACCGATGCCTTGCGGGAACGGTCCACCTGGCTTTCCATGATCATCTGCTGGTGCAATTGCTTGCGCTGGCCCTTGATCATCGGGTCGCCTTCGCTCTCCTTGAATTCGCGCTTGACCTCATCCTTCGACATCTTGTTTTTATTTGTGAAGCTCCACTTCTGATAAGCAAAGTCAGCGGCACCGATGACGATCAGCGGGCCGGCCACCCAGATCGTCAGTTGCATCAGCAGCATGCCCAGCACCTGGATCAGGCAGTCGACGCCGCAGGCCTGGGCGTCGATGATCGCCTGCATCCCATCACGCAGGATCAGCAGGATGATCACACTCAGGATGACGATTTTCAGGATCGACTTGAGGAACTCGACCAGGTTCTGCAGTCCGAATGTCTTCTTGATGTAACTTGCCGGATTGAGCTTGTTGAGCGACGGTTTTGCGCCCTCGGCCGACAGCAGCAGGCCGAATTGGAAGGTAAAGCCAACGACCGGCACAACCATAGCGATCAGCAGGAATGGCGTCAGTACTTGTCCCGCCGCCGTGGCGTAGCCGCGCAGCAGCTTGTCGGAAGCGGTGGCGAAGTCGTCGTTCAGCAATGCGACCGGCATGGACATCATTGCCTGAAACTGGTCGATCATGCGCGGCATCGTGGCGGCAAACAGTCCCAGGAATGCCAGGATCAGCGCCGACGACACGACTTCCTTGCTGGACGCGACCTCCCCGCGCTTGCGCGCGTCGCGCAGTCGTTTCTGGGTCGGTGGCTCTGTCTTCTCGCCGCTCATCGCAGCAGGTCCGACAGGCCGCGCAAGATCGCCTCCGGTGAGGGCAGATGGCCGCCAGCCTGGTCCAGAAGCAGCCCCATCGACAGCAGGAGGACCAGCAGTCCCACGGCGCTTTTCAATGGCATGGCCATGAAGAAGACCTGCAACTGCGGCGCGAAGCGGCTGGTCAGCGCCAGGCCGAACTCGGTCAGAAACATGGCGATAATCGCCGGGCCAGCGACCACCACGGCAAGGCGCATGACGGCGTCCAGCATGCCCAGGACCGCCTGGTCGAAGCCCGGCCCCACGGCCGGCGTGAACGCCCACAGGGGCCACACTTTCGCCGACCAATAGAGCGCCTGCAGCAACGACAGGAAGCCGCCGGTGACGAACAGCCAGGTGGTGTAGGCCTGTCCCAGCAGAATGCCGACCGGCGAGGTCTGGTTGCCTGTGGCGGGATTGAGCGAACTCGCCATGGTCGAGCCGCGCTGGTTGTCAATGAAGAAGCCGGCGGCTTCCAGCCCCCAGGAGGTAATGGCAATCGGCATTCCCAGCAGCACACCAATCATCAACTCCTTCACGCTGAGGCCGATCGTGAGGAACAGGTTGGCGGGGTCGAAGTCTGCCGGCCGCGTGTCGTATCCCAGACGCAGCAGCGGCAGCGACAGGGCGATGATAACGCCATTTCGCGCAATGCCTGTCAGTGCGCCCTTCCCAAGGAAGGGCGTAATCAGCATCAGGCCGGTGGTGCGTGCCAGCCCGATCGCAGCCAGCACCGCCAGTGTGCGGAGTTCGGCCAGATCGAACGGCAGCGCGGACGCTGTTAACATGATTAAGCAATATTATGTCATAACCGAACGGTTTGCCATCCAAGCCGTGTGCACGGCCCTGACCGCCTGGTCAGACGCGCAGCCCGCCGGGTGGTGGGGGCAGGCCCGCGGCACCGGGGTCGCGCATCATGTTCGTCCACGCCCGTGCGCTGTCAGCGATGAAGCCGAGTGCCGCGCGCAGTCCCACCAGGGTCAGGTCGGTATCCGCCATCACTGCGCTCAATTCCGCCTCGCGCGCGATGCCGACCAATGAGAGCCGGGCGCCGCCCACTTCGCTGCCCAGCGCGTTGAAGTTCAGCATCGCGGCATAGATGGTCAGGCGATGCTCCTCGGGCACCTGCCCAAGCCCGGCCGAGATGACAACGCGCGCAGCCTCGGGCTCATGTTCGATGCCCACGGTCCGCCCGTCAGCAAATTGCACTGCCCAGGCGCCCGGCCGCGCTTCGACAACGGCGTGTACGTCGCTCCAGGAGGGGCCGAGTTCTGCGATCAGACGGTCCATTTCCGACGTACCCATGTTATTGCTGCCTGCCATCCTGCGTATCGCCCAACCGGTCCTGCGCGATCTTCAGCATCAGATCACGTATCTCCGGGGATCCGATCTCTGGATGGTCGAACAGCGACGAGTCCATGATTTCCCGCGCCGTCGGCCGCTCCTCCGGATTGCTGGCAAGCATTTGACGGATCAGCGTGTGCTCCGGGCTGTCGCTGGTGATACCCAGTTCGGTCAGTACGGTGTCGCGGTCCGGAGCGTCGCTGCCCAGAGCCTGGATCTGTCCGCGGAAATCGTATTCGTCCAGGTGCTTCCCCTCAAAGGCGTTCACGAAGCTCAAGGCGAGCGAGAATATATCTGCTTTTGAATTCACAACAATCGCATCAAGGTCGCGCTGCAGCCTCTGGGATTGCGCCATGATTGCCAGCGCATCCTTGGTCAGGCCCTGCAGTTCGGCCCGTGCTCTCACCCGGCTAACCTGTATTGCGAGGGCGTCAGCCTGTCTCGGCGCCCGCAGTGCCTCCGGCGACATGAAGATATCTGTCCCGCCGGCGTCCTGCAGCGTCTTGCCATGCATGTCCGCTTCGGGCCGCACCGTGCCAAAGTCCGCGACCTTCACCACGCCGTCGCCGCTGATCAGGAAGTTCGAGGGCTTGACGTCGTAATGCATCAGGCCCCGGCCTTCATGAAGTTGTGCCAGACCGGTCGCCATGTCCCTGGCGGCCGTCAGCCGGACCAGCCTGGCCTGTTCGGGCGATATCCGCCCCCCCTGTTCGGCGTCGCGTAGCCGCTGCAGCATCTTATCGGCGTCACCGCCGGGCATGTGCTCGAGGACCATGCCGCACATCTTGCCGTTCTCGTCGCTGATGGCGCCCTTCAGACCGACAATGTGGCTCCGTTCGACACCGTCACTCATGATCCGCTCGTGGGCGCGGAACTCATGTTCGAAGAGCAGCTGGTATGCCGGCGCGGAGTGCGCCAGCACCTTGATCGCGACCTTTTCGCCGGTTTCGCTCTCAGCTTCGCGCACAAACCCCAGCATGCCGCGGCCAAGGTCGCCCCGGATCTCATACCGGGTGTCACCGAGGGTGACTGCCTCCTTGGTCATCGTCCCTTTGCGCGGCAGGGTGGGCTGATACGGTGGTGGCCCCTCAAGCTCTTCCGCCCTGGACGCGAGCAGGCGCACATTCAGGGTCTCTATCTCACGACGCCCGAGGCTCCTGTCGAGCACCTGTTTGGCATCAGGCGACAGCTCCGGCCCGAACTTGAGACGGAACCACATGTCGAGTGCAGCGCGGGCGGTTTCACGCTGCCGCGACAATCCGGTCAGTTGGCCCCACCAGCCGGTGGCCCGATCGGTCTTGAACAGGGTAACCGAACCGTCTGCGTTCTTCTCGGCGCGCAGCTTCTGGATGCCGCCGTGCCTGTTGGCGTTCTGTTTCTCGATGCCACCGTGCTTCTCGACGTCCTGATCCAGGAACGCGGCAAGTTCTGCCGCGGTGGTGCTCGCATCGAGGCGGAGCCCTGAAATATTGTTCGGCATTGTTGGCTCCTCCGCCGATCAGCCGCTGATCCAGGTCTGCGGCGGGCCTTCCACGGCCGGAGCGTCGCCGATGACTTCACGCCAGGTGTCCGCGCGCGCCGCCAGCAGCTTGAGTGCGTCCTGCAGCACGGACAGGTCGAGCGCGGCGGCCGGCAGTTCGAGGCCGACGGTGATGGTGCCGTTCTCCCCGGCCATGGCCAGCCGCGTGCCGCCGGTTTCCCGCCACAGGCTGTTGTAGAGCAGGGCTGCCTCGTAAACCCGCAAGCGTTCTGCCAGGGCTGGCGCCGCGACCGGCAGCATCAATGCCAGCGCGCCGGCTTCGGGGTCCAGTTCGACGGTCAGTTCCCCACCATCGGCGAGCCGGACGGCCCACTGGCCGGGCGCACGCTCAACCACTGCCTCGACGCCTTCTGTCGCCGGGCCAAGGTTCTGCATCAGCGCACTAGTCGCTTCGGAGTCGGTCATGGATGCCTTCATTGCGTGGCGGAAGACTGAGGAGCCGGGCAGGTCGCGTCGGCCGCGGATTACGAACGGCGGACGCGCGAACGCGAGCGCGTCCAACGGATCCAGCGACCCGGCACCGGCCGTGCAGGCCGGGTCCCGAATGCGATGGTAATGTCGAGGTCGCTGTCAACCTGATGCGCTGCGGCCGCAGGAGAGCGGACGCCCAAGCGGCGCCTGGATCGCGCATTGTCGCCAACCCGAGCACCTGGCGGTGCCGGTGCCACGACGTTCCCTCGGCTACGGCGTTGGGCCGCAACCTGCAGATCCATCCCAGTACGTGCCATGTGTCCCTCATCATCGGCCGGGACCTGGCTCATGCTTGCCTTTAGCGATATCGAACATCAACTGACGTATCGCGTCCGATCCGATTTGCGGGTCTTCAAATAACGCCGTGTTCCGAATCTCGTCGGCAGTCGGCCTGTCAGTAGGATTGCCGGCGAGCATCGCCCGGATCAGTTGATGGTCCTGGCGGTCGCTGTCGATACGCAACCCGTGAAGCACATCGTTGCGGCGTGCTGCGCTTTCCCCACCGAGGGCCTCAATGGCGCCGGTGACTGCCCCACGGTGGCCGGCCAATTGCGTACCCGCAAATACCTTCGCAAAGCTGAGGCCAAGCGAAAACACATCGCTGCTGCGGTCCACCGCAATCGTATCCATCTCCTGCCGCAGCCGCCGTGACCGGGCCAGGTCCGACAGTGCCTCCTTCGTGAGGCCACGCTGTTCGGACCGTGACTCCAACCGCTCAACCTCACGCCGAAGATTAAAGCGCTGGGACGGCGCGTCGTGCAGCTCGGGTGACTTGAAGGCCAGCGTCGTGCTGGTTTCCAGCGCTTCGCCATGCAGCTCCGCCTCAGGGCGCGTAAGGCCGAAATCTGCCAGCTTCACCACGCCCGAGCCGCTGATCAGGAAGTTTTCTGGCTTGATGTCGTAGTGCACCATGCTGCGGTTCTCGTGCAACTGCGCCAGCCCGGTCGCCATGTCTTTGGCAATCGTGCAGCGAACCAGCTGGGCCTGTTCATGCGAAATCGACCCGCGCAACTCGGCTGCCGCCAGTCTTGTCAGAAGCCGGTCAACGTTACCACCGGACATGTGCTCGAGGACAATGCCCTGGAACGTGCCGTCCGGCGCGATGATGGCGCCCTTCAGACCAACGATGTGACTACTGTCCTCGCCGTTGCCTAATGCGCGCTCATGGGCGCGGTATTCAAGTTCGATCGCACGGGCATCGGTCCTTTTGCCGGGGACCTTGATGGCAACCTTCTCGCTATCATCGTGCCGGTTGTTCGCCTCATACACCGTCCCGAAACTGCCCGTCCCAAGCTCACGCCTGATGTCAAATATTACTTCGCCACGCTCGCCGTCGATGCCTTGCACCGAACCGCCGGCGTCCAGTCTACCGTCACCCTTGTTCCAGGTTCTCTGCGGAACCGGCAGTTTGGGTTCCTCCGGCGGAGGGTCCTCGGGCTGCTGCTCAAGTTCGCTGGCCCGGCTGACGAGCGAGCGAACGTTCAGGGTCTCCACCTCGCTGCGGCCGAGGCTGTGGCGGAGCACCTGCCTGGCGTCCCGCGACAACTCCGGCCCGAACTTGAAACGGAACCAAACGTCCAGCGCCGCCCGTGCGGTCTCACGCTGCCGCGACAGACCGGTCAGTTGGCCCCACCAACCCGTGGACCGGTTGGTGGTGAACAGGGTGACAGAGCCGTCGGCGTTCTTTTCGGCGCGTAGCTTGCGGATGGCGCCGTCTTCGGCGTCCTTATCCAGGAAGGCCGCAAGCTCCTGCGCAGTGGTATTCCGATCGAGGCGAAGCGTTGGGATTCGGTCGGACATCGTCTGCTCCGCCCCCTCAGCCGCTGATCCAGGTCTGCGGCGAGCGGATCATGGCTGGCTTCTTGCCAATCAACTCAGGCGAGGTGGCCGCGTGGGCACCCGGCAACGTCAGCGCATCACGCAGCGCGAGAAGATCATCGGACCGGAGGGGCCGGCGGAGGCCGGTCGTGATGGCGCCACTTTCCGTCACAGTGGCCAGGCTCGTGCGACTGATTTTGCGCCGCGACAAGTTGTCACGCTGGACCGCCCTGCGATCCCGCAGGCCGCCGGCCAGGGCTGAGTCCGCGACGGGCGACGACTAGGCCGCCGCAAAAGCGTCATTGTTCGGTTCAGCCGTGAGTGCGTCCCTATCCGCAAGCAGAGTGGCCCTTTGACCAGGAGCACGTTCAAGCACCGCCCTATCGCGCTCCCCAGCAGGGCGAGGCAGCGCATCGATGCGCCGAGGGTGACTGGATCGCTCATGAGAAATCCGATGCCGCGGCAGTCCAGCACGCGCCTGCAAGGTTCCGCAAGTGGATATTGCGGAAATGTCGCAGAAGGCGACATCAGCTTGCAGCTGTTTGTACTTTGTGCGACATTATTAAACACACCACAGAGAAAAATGCTGGCCGGTCATTTGTGGCACCACTGCCGCGCTGACAAAGGAATAAACCATGTCCATCGATGCCGTGCGGAGCGTTCTGCGTGATCTGGGTGCCGGAATCGGCCTGCCGGAGCTTGCGCCGGATGACGATGGATACTGCTGCCTGAAGATCGGCGAGCAGATAACTGTGTCGATGCAATATGAAAGCGAGGAGCAGAACCTCGTGCTGTTTGCCCGCCTGTGCGCGATCGACCCGGTATTCCGCGAGGAAGCCTATGAAATGCTGCTGGCGGGTAACCTGTTCTGGGCCCAGACAGGCGGCGCGACCCTGGCGGTCGAGCCGGCCGGCGGAGAGGTGATGCTGCAGGCAAAGGAAAGCACCGCCGCGCTCGACTTGCCGCGCTTCAATCGCATGCTGCAGAGCTTCGTCGATACCGGTGAGGCCTGGATCGCCCGGTTGAAGCCATTTGCAGCCACGCCATCCGAGACGGCGGAGGAGCCGGAGTACCGGCTGCCAGCCTACGTCACACTGGCCTGAGAGCGGGGGTCCGAGACATGAGCGGAACCAGCATTGACGCCTTTCGCGGCCTGGTGACAAGCAAGACCGATCTGAACATCAGGCGGGTCACCATCGAGCACGAGGGGAATCAGCCGCCAACCATTTCGGCGCCGAAGGATCTGTTTGGCCGGATTGCCGAGTGGATCAGGCCGACTGTGCCAAATCAGGTCAATCTCGCCAGAATCAATCAGACCGCGCGCAAAGCCTTCTATGACGCCCTGGTCAAAGCTGAAGGCAAGCCGTTCGCCGACAAGATTCTTCAAGACACGGTCGGAGTCAGCGGTGAGGCCTTCGTCCAGAAAGCAACACCCCTCTACGCGGCGCGCATCAAGCAGGTGCTCGACGCGACGGAGAAGCAGCGCGCGATAAACACCAACACGACGCTGAAGCAGCTCGACGCCTTCTACGCCAACAGGCGGCTGTCCGACGAGGCGGTCCGTACAGCGAATACTCTCGGTCACCCCGGGCTGGATCGCGACGATCCTGCCATTCTACAGGCATTCAGCCGCCAAATCTGGCACGATCCGGAGTACGGCCGCCGGAGGTTCACCGAGGACGACTTTCTGCGGTTTGCCCACAACGCCACGAAAGAAGTCTGCGAGCAGAAGCAGCAGCGCTTTGATGAGCAGTACAGCGAACTGGCCAAGCTCGACGTGCCCTACTTCCATGACGCCGATACGTTCTTTGATGCGGTTAAGGATCGCATTGAGAACGAGTGGAGCAACACCGTCCCAGGCGGTTCGGAGATCGGCGACTGGGCCCGCGGATCCATCGACCAGATCGCAAATACCGCGGAGAAGCTTGGCAAAATGCCGTTCGATCCCACCGAAGTCGGACGGTTGAAGGCCGACCTTCTCGGTGTGAAAGCCGAGATGCAGGAGACGCAACAGAAAAGCGAAACCATGCTCTGGGAGAAGTTTTTCGAACCTCAGCGGCAGATTGTGATGGACTCTCTGACCAAGGCTCAGGAGAAGCCCAAGATACAGCTCCCGGCACTTGGGGTTGATCAGCAGGTTGTCGACACGCTGCTGCAGAAGTTGGAAGCCGGTGTCAACGAGACGCTTGTCAACCTGTCGCGGACCGATGGCTCGCTCGCGGACAAGTCGGCCCGGGACGAACTGCTCAAGCGTTTGGAGTCCGACATTCAGGAAGTGCTGCGGGATGTGGATGTTGGTGAAGACCGGGACCGTAAGCTGGATCTTGCATCCCATGTAGTACATCAGATCATCCCCTCTGTGTCGAAAAGCCTTGAGGAGAACCGTCAGACACTTGCCGACACACGACCGGCTCAGACAAAGGCATTCCAGCTGCATACCGTGCTGAATGCCGAGCTCGACAATCAGATCGGCAAATTGGAAAACAAGGCCGCATTCCTTGACGAGTACCTCCAGCACGATCCGCTCTCAGAAAAGACACTTGCCTACAATAAGCTGATGTGGATGCAGACGACACGCCACACACTGGACACTGTGGTCGATCAGCTCCGGGATCACCTCGTTGCGGCGCGGGAGGCAAATGATCCAGGCGAGCAGGCCAAAGTCGAGAAGAGCCTCGTGACCGCTCTGCAGAAGCGCGACGAAGCGAGGCAGCGCGTCATGGCCGCGGAGCGGGAGTGGCGCGAAGCCAGTACGGAACGTAGCAACATTGACACCAGTCCCTCATTGTTCAAAACGCATCCGTTTGAACAGCACATCAAGGATGAAAAGAAGTTTCTGGCCAAGGCGCTGGAAGACGCCAAGGTATGGCCACCCGGAAACGACGTTGGAAAATTTCTGAAACGACATCAAGTGAGCGCACTTGATACGCTGCAGAGTTGGGCGACGATTGAACGTCGGATGGTCGTTCACCGGGAGGGTGTCACGCGCACCTATACCAGCGAAATCAAGCCAGCCAGCCAACTCGGGCACGGGATTGGTGACGCCTATGCCCAGGATGGCATTCAGGGTGTCAGCGCCGGCAATAAGAGACAGGCAACGCATGCGCGCAACCTCCAGGTCAGCGCCCTGTTCCGTCACGACGAAGCGGGCAACAAGCAGCTCGTATCACAGACGATCCGCCACGGCGTTCTCGACCCCTGGGAAATCAAGGACAAGGATGCTCGGCGAGACGCGGCGCGCGCCGGCGCGCGGGAGGTCCTGAACGTCGCGGTCACCATGGACGAGGCGTTCCTTGCTCAGGCCAAAGTCAATACCGGGCAGAATGACGAAAATTGGCAACAGAACCCGCTCAGCCACCTCGTACATGTGAACCTCAATCTGACGACGGCTGACGACCTCGAGGCCCGGAAGTTAAGTCCAGGGTATCGGGAGCATGACTTTACCATGACTCAATTCGATGCCTTCGAACACAATGAGGGGGTGCAAAGGTTTGACATTGATGGTCAAGACGTAAGGGTAAAAATTGACACGATCACGCTGTCGTTTGGCGTCAACGCGGTCGCGCTGGGCTCGAGTCTCCCGTGGTCTTTGAACGGCCCCGAAGAACGCTGGCCGCAGGACATCATCGACCACAATCGTGACAACCTGAATAAGCTGATTGGCACGCTGAACGAGGATGCCCGACCGGGTGGCCACATCGGCAGCATTGTCGATCGTCTGCGCGCCAAGGCCGAACAGCAAGACCTGGAGCCCCAGGACCGAGCGGCGCTGCTGCATCAGATCGGGCGCATTCAGGACGAGACTGATCTTGTACGCCACATGTTCAACACCGGCTCCTACAAGCATGGCATCGAGGACGCCTACAAGATGGACCGCCACCTCATGCGGCTGTGTACCCTTGCCGATGAGGCGTTGAAGAGCCTCGGCGACCACAACATGAAGATGTCGCTGTCTCAGGGATGCAAGTCCAATAAGGATCGTGGCGGCGTGGGTGATGTTGAGCACAAGGCACAGGCGATTATCGAGGATATGGGCGGAAGGGTCCTGCCCGGCGAAAAGCTCGAGGGCGAGGACAAGACGATCTACAACACGGTCATGACGTCGTCCGGGCAGTTGGAGGCGCAGCAGATGAACACACGCCTTCCAGGCAGCAAGAACGCCGAGGAGATCAAGGCCCGCATCGACGATGAGGCGGCGCTGATTTACGCTAAAGGCTTTGCCTCATTTACCAAGGCCTGATTGTCCGAAAACCGGCCTTTGGACGGTGCGCCTAACCTGCGTCGTCCGGATCGGTGCAGCCGTACCGCATCATCCGGCAAGTGTGCGCAGACTGTCAGATCGCGTTGATTCCCTCAAAGATCCGCAGCGTATAGCGGTACAGTTCGCCACCGACCCAGTGCGCTGTCAGCAGGATCACCACGCTGACGCAGATCAGCTTGACGGCAAAGGACAGCGTCTGTTCCTGAATCTGTGTCAGCGCCTGCAGCAGGGCGACCACCAGTCCGACCACGGTCGCCACGATGATCGGCGGCATCGACAGCACCAGCACCAGCAGCAAGGCATCGCCGGTCATCGAGGCAATATCGGCCTGGTTCATCCGCCGTGCCCGGCATAGGACAGCACCAGGCCATGGATCAGCCGCTCCCACCCGTTCACCGTGACGAACAGGAACAGCTTGAACGGCAGCGAAATGGTCATCGGCGAGACCATCATCATGCCCATCGCCAGCAGGATGTTGGACACCACCAGATCCACCACGATGAACGGCAGGAACAGCAGGAAGCCCAGCTTGAAGGCACTGGTCAGCTCGGACGTGGTGAACGCCGGGATCAGCACCATGAAGTCGCGGTCGGTCACCCCGGCGGCATCCTGCTCCGACCAAAGTTCCTTTGTGGTGTCGACGAAGAAGGTGCGCTCCCGCTCACCGGTATGTTTCTCCAGAAACAGCCGGAACGGTTCGGCACCAGCCTGTACGGTCTCGGCGATCGCCTGCGGATTGCTCATGTCCAGCGTTCGGTCCTTGACCGCCAGATAGGCGTTCTGAAACACCGGCTGCATGATGTAGGCTGACAGGATGATGGCGATTGCATTCAACGCCATGTTCGGCGGAATGCTCTGCACGCCCAGCGCATTGCGGATCAACCCCAGCACCACGACCAGCTTGATGTAGGACGTGACCAGCACTGCCAGGAACGGCAGCAGCGCCGCCCCCACCAGCAGGGCGATCAGGGTTGCGGGGTTGCCCAGTTCCGTCATGTCGTCCGCGACAGCAGCACGTCGGTAATTCGCACACCGGTGCGTTCGGCGATGCGCACCAGTTCGCCCGTGGCGATGACCTGCCCGTTCAGCCGTAGCGAGACCCGCTGCGTTGCATCCAGGCCCAGGTCGAGTACCTGTCCGGCGGATAACTCCCGCAGGCGTCCGATGGTGAGGCCGATGCGGCCGACATCGCAGTCGATGACCAGCGGCACCTCGTCAATCGAAGCGGCGGGCGGTGAGGTGGGAGTGTCCATGGCAGCATCCACAGGTGAGTCGAGTGTCGCCCGTCCGCCGTCGATGCGGACGCGGAAGCCCGGAAAGCCAGGCATGCACAGCACGGCTGTCACGCCGCCATCGGCATCCACCGGCGTCCGGTCGAGAAGCACGACGTCGCGCGGCCCCAGCGCGGCCAGTTCGGTCCGGCTGATAACGACACGGTCGATGATCAGGTCGAGCGGCATCGTGACGCCATCGATATCGACGGTATGACGCGGCAGGTCGGTGCAGCGCGCGGCCAGCCAGGCCAGCGCGCGCTCATCCAGTTCGAGCAGGCCGACCGGCGCCAGCGTCCGCGCATTGGCCAAGGCAATCGCATGCGGCAGCGGCTTGTCCGGCGCGGGCTGCCAGCGCGGATGGTCTCCGGCCAGCGGCGCAACCGTGGCAGCGATGTCGTCCAGCAGCAGGCCGCGCAGGATATCGCGCAGCGCGCCTGGGACGCCGACGGTCTCGATCTCCGGCCAATGCGCCGTTGCGGCCGGCGGCAGCAGCGTCGGGGCCAGCGACACCGCAGCCTGCTGCGTGGCGACCACAAGCCCGACCCGGCGCCAATCCGCCGGCGGCGCCGGCGGTGCGCCGAGGCACAATGAGGCAACGACCGGATGACCGGCGAGTTCGAAACCTACAGGCAGCCGCTGCGCCAGGTCGCTCAACGCGCGCGCAGCAATGGCGCTGCAGCTCGGCAGCTCGATCACGCGCCACCTGCGCGGCTGATCATGCGCCGGCCTCGTGGTCCATCACGCGCTACCCTCCGCGACGTAGCGCAGGATCTGGTCGTAGCCGCGTGAGCGCCGGTTATCGCCCTGGTCCTGACCGGCGGCCTGCTCGGACTGACCCGGCGCGTTCACTTCCAGCACCACCGGACGGCCCAGGCGCTTGGCCAGGTCATCCGCAAAGCCGGAGGCGTTGGTCTGGAGCAGTCCCTTGATCTCCTCCGACAGCGTGTCGATCCGCAGCTCCAGCGCGCCCTGGTGCAGCGCGATGTTGACCTCGGTCTGGCCGAAGATCTCCTGGTTCAGCGTGATGCGCAGTTCATTTTCACCGTCGGCGCGCTGTCCGACCTGCACCTCCTGCACGATCCTGTCGGCGAGGTCAGTCAGTTCCGATCTGCCGACCGGCTGCGTAGCCTCTATTGCCGGCGGCCCCTCAAGCGGCGGCGCCTGGCGCACGCTACCCAGTGCCGCCAGCATGGCCTCCGCTGCCGACAACGGGCTGTCCGGCTGATCGTCCTGCTCCTCTGCCTCGCTGTCCTCTGCCGCGTCGTCAGCCTCCCGCCGCGACAGCAGCCGGCGCAACCGCTCCGCGTCCGCATCGCTCGGCGGCGCAGGCTTGCGATCGCGAGCGATGCTGTGCTCGTTGGCTTGGGCCCCTTCCAGAGCACCCCCGCCTTTAGGCGGCGTCACCCCACTCATCGTTTCCCTCGTCATCCCCGTCGTCGCCGCCCGACGCTCTGGCGAATTCCTCCAGCTCGCTATCCTCGCGCCGCTCCGCCTCGGCCAGGCTGGCACGCCGCAGCACGTCGACCACTTCCTCGAACTTGCTGACATTGCGCCGCGCCTCCGCCGCGCGGGTGCGCGCTTCGTCCGCCGCGGCAGCGGCCTGTTGCGCGGCCTTCTGTAGTTCGAGAAGGCGTTGCTGCAGCACCCGCTCGTGCTCGCGCAGCGCGATCAGCCGTTCCTGCACGGTGTCGAGCGCATTCAGGTCAACGACCCGACCGATAACGGCATCATAGATCGCAGCCTGCTTCACCGGCATGTCCGCACGCCAGGCTTCCAGGGCCTGGTTGGCGGCTTCCACCTCGGCCAACGCGGCGCGATGCTGGGCAAGGCGCAACCGGTGTTCGTCCTCGGCCTTGTCGGCCCGGAGTTGCTTGATCCGCAGCAGCGGCCGGATCGCGTCGGCATTCATTTCAGAGCCGACTGCAACTGCTTCATCATGTCATCGAAGCCAACCAGCTCATGCGTCGGCTGGCGCAGGAAGTCGCGGATCCGGTCGATCTTGGCTACGGCCTCGTCTGCCAGCTTGTCCGATCCAGCCTTGTATTCGCCAATACGCACCAACAGCTCGACCTCATTGTATTTTGCCATCAGCTGCCGGAGCTTGCCGGCGAGCGCCCGATGTTCCGGCGACGTCACTGCACCCATGACCCGGCTCGCGCTGGCCAACACATCGATGGCAGGGAAGTGGTTGGCCGCCGACAGCGCGCGTGACAGCACGATATGGCCGTCCAGGATCGAGCGTGTCTCATCGGCGATCGGCTCCGACATGTCGTCGCCCTCGACCAGCACAGTGTAGAAGGCGGTGATCGAGCCCTTATCGTTGTTGCCGACGCGCTCCATCAGCTTGGGCAGCGTGGCGAAGACGGAGGGCGGAAAGCCGCGCCGCGTCGGCGGTTCGCCCGCTGCCAGCCCGATCTCGCGCTGCGCGCGAGCGAAGCGTGTGACCGAGTCCATCAGGAACAGCACGCGCATGCCCTTGGCACGGAACCACTCGGCGATGGCAGTGGCGACATACGCCGCCTTCGACCGTTCCATCGATGACCGGTCGGATGTCGCGACAATCACCACGGATTTCTTGCGGCCTTCCGGCCCGAGGTCGCGCTCGATGAACTCCCGCACCTCTCGGCCGCGCTCGCCGATCAGTGCCATGACCGTCACGTCGACGGCGGCACCGCGTACCAGCATCGACATCAGCGTGCTCTTGCCACCGCCGGCGGCGGCGAAGATGCCCATGCGCTGACCCTCGCCGCAGGTCAACGTGCCGTCCAGTGCACGCACGCCCAGCGGCATCGGCTGGTCGATCACCCGCCGCTTCAAAGGATCGGGGGCGTCGGCATAAACCGGCACCTGGACGTCGGGCACGAGCCTTCCATTCTCGGCTGTGTCCAGCGGCCGGCCCAACCCATCCAGCACGCGGCCCAGCAGGCTGTGGCCCGCGGGCGCCATGTGCGGCTTGCCGGTGGGAATTACCTCGGTCAGGGTCGACAAGCCCTGCAGGTCACCCAGCGGCGTCAGGATGGCCGCATCGCGTTGCAGGCCGACAACCTCAGCCGGCAGTTCGAAACCGTCTTCGGGATTGCGCAGCAGGCACAGGTCACCAATCCGGGCGCCGGGCGCCGCGGCGCGGATGATGGTGCCGACAACCTGCAAGACGCGGCCACGCACGGTAATCGGCGCGGTTTCGGCAATGACCCTCTCGCCGTACCGGAACACATGATCGAATTCGGCGCCATCACCGAGTGGCTGGTCCATGCGTCAGACCTCCTTCGGCGCATCGGACAATCCGCGACGCAGGCCGCGCTCGATCGCCGTGATCTGGCTGTCGATCGTGGCGTCGATCAGGCCGGCATCCGTCTCCATGATGCAGCCGCCGGCGCGCACGCGCGTGTCACCGACAACCTCGATCGAGGCGGCGGGCAGCGTCGCCGGCAGGATTGGGTCCAGCCGCTCGCGGAGCGCCTCTACGGCGCCCGGCGCGACGCGCAGGCGGATGAAGCTGCTATGGGCGGACAGCGCGAGGCTCTTACGCGCGACACGCGCGGCCACATCGACCTCATCGAGCGAGCCGATGATGCGGCGGACGATCTGCAGTGCCATGTCGATGATGCGATGCTCCGTGCGGGAGATCGCATTCACCGACGCCTCGGCAATCGCGAACAGCCGGTCCTGGATCTCCTCGGTGGCGTCTTCCACGCCGGCAGCACGCGCCTCGGCCCTGATACCGTCGGCTTCCTGTTGGGCCGCCTGCACCGCTGTCACCGCCCGCGCCCGGGCGTCGGCCTGCAGTTGTTCCGCCGACAGCAGCGCGTCTGCCTCGGCCGCCCTCAGAACGCGGCCGGGGCCCAACAACCCGACATTGCCTGTGCTCAGCTGAACCAGGTCGACCATACGGGCGCCTGGTCTCGGATCAGCCGCCGGACGCAGGTCCATGCGTCCGCTGACGCGGCGGCATCGCTGCGGCAGTGGTCAACGATCGTAGCCCATAGTGGGGCTGGCCGACGCAGCCGCAGGCGGGCGGCCGTGCCTGGCGGGACGCTCCCGATCGCCAGGCCCAGCGCGGCGGCCCCACGGGGCAACAGCCGAGCCGGATCAAGCGGGTCCGCCATCGGCGTGACGGCGTCCACGGCAGCAAGTAGTGCGGCGCCCGGACGGCCGAACAGAGCGGCGCGGCGTTCAGCGAAGACGAAGGCATTCTCCCCGACGGCGGCGCGCACGGCGTCGATATCCCGCCGACGGATCAGTGTGCCAATGCGTGGCGCGTCGATCCAGGCCGCCAGCATGCGTACCAGGTCGACCGCTTCCTCGGCCGGTATCAGCACGAGGCGCTGCGGCGGCGACGCAAGCCGATCCAGCATCTCGACGGTGTCGTCGTCCGGGGCCAGCCAACGTCCGAGCCGGCCGCGGATTGCCGGGCGGGCAAGCACAGCGTCAAGCGGCGACCACGCCGGCCAGTCCGGCACGGCCGCCGGATCCAGTGCCGCTGCTGGATCTGCAATGAAGCGAAGCGTTGCGCCGGCCCAGGGCGACCGCATCCAGCTGGTGTCACATGGCAGGGTTGCGTCCCTCATGTCGGGGACGATGCGGGTGCAAGCCGCCGGCCATTGCGCTGCCACAACAGCCAGCCAAGCGCGCCATTGCCCAGCAGAGACGCCAACAGCAGGCCTGCGAGCGAATACGTGACGTAGGGCGGCAGCGTCGCGTAACGTGCCGCCGCGCGTTGCTGCAACGTCTGCAGATCGGCAAGTTCGTCGGCGGTGGCCTTCACCAGGACGACCGATACCCGGTCATACGCCAGGCCTTCGACGCTGTTGACGACAAGTTCCTTTATTTTCGGCACCAGCGCATCGATCGACGCATCCGACTTGTAACGGATCAGGATTGCCGCCGACGAAGGCTTGGTGATCTTGTTGGTCGGGTCATTGCCGGGCAGCACGATATGCACGCGGGCGTTCAGCACGCCATCGATCGTACTGATCGTGCGCTCGAGCTCCTGGCTGACGCCGTAAATGAATCGGACACGCTCCTCGGACGGGGAGGAGATCATGCCCTCGCGCTTGAACAGGTCGCCGATACGGGCAAATTCCCGATGCGGCAGACCAGCCGCCGTCAGCAGGGCCACGGCTTCAGGCACACGGGCGCTGTCGACGGACAGCGTGACACCGTCCTTGGCGGCGACCTTGTCTGTGGCGATTCCCGCGCGTAGCAACAGGGCGAGCATTTCATTGGCATCGCGCTCATTCAGGCCGGTGTAGAGTTCTGTCTTGCCGCAGCCGGTCAGCAGCCCGAGTGCGAGCAGCGCCGGAAGAGCAAAGTGGCGGCTTCGGCGGTTAGCCGTCATTGGTTTTTCAGCAGTGTATCCAACGTCTGCGTTGCCTTGCCCGCGACCTTTGCGGTCACGTCCTGCTGCAGGCTCACCTGCATCAGCGCGGACTGGGCCTTCAGCAGATCAGCCGGGCTGATCTCACCTCCTGGACCGACGGCCGCTTCGACTTTACCGAGTGCATCGCGGGTCGTGTCGTTCAGCCGGGTCAACCCGCCAAGGATGCGATCGCCGAGCGAGGGTCCGGAGGCGCCCGGTGCGGTGTCTACCGGCTCTATGCGCACGCCTTCTTCGGTGGCCGCTGGCGGCGCATCGTGCGGACGTGGCTGGCCGTTCAGGGCATTTTCCAGTGCCGCAACGTTCTCCGCTGCGGGCACAGCACCCGGCTTCGCGAGAGGCGGAGCCGACGAGGCCTGATTTAATGCCTGTTGAAGGGCTTGTCCGGCGAATGCGCCTACATCAATGGCCACGTGCTTCCTCCCCGAACATTGCCGGTGTTAGCGCAATCCATCAGCCAATGCCGCCCTGGCGGCATCACCCGGCGGCAGACGCGCCATCAGCGCGTCATACTCCCCGGCTCTACCTCCAAGTTTCAGTGCCACGCCCAGCATCACCGTGGCGGCCGTGTCACCACCGTCAGCAAGCGGCCGCAGCCTGACGATTGCCGCGTCGAAGTCCTTCACTGTCATGTCGGCAAGCGCATAACCGATATGGGTGGCAGGATCAGCTGCATCAGTCGCGGCCAAACCGCCCATGATGCGGCGCGCTCTGGCCACATCGTTGGTCATGCACGCTACGTAAGCAAGCTCGGTCAAGAGCCGCCGAACCGACGCATCAAGCTGCAACCACACATCCTCCCGTAGATAGGATAATCTTGATGATATTACGATCGCAAGAAAAGGATCGCAAACTGATACAGGCTCCGTAGCACTTGTCTGATGGAGACCCGATGAAAGCCAAGCCCCGCCTGAGCTCGCCTCACAGGTGGCTGCATAATTGTTGACATATATTTTATATCCCGACACAATTCAGAAACCGCATTTAATTTTCGAGGAGGGGCGTTGAGCGGTCACACCGGTACCTCCGTCCGTCGCCCGGATGAGCCGGCTATTCTTGCCGCGCTTTCCCGGGTGCTGTTCGGTGAGAGGTCGCAACAAGATCCGGCAACAGGCCGCATTGAGGCGATCGTTGACGGTGTGCGGATCGAAGCCACCGCCGATGGGCAGCGCACCGCGAGGCTGGTTTGCACCATCCAGTCGCAGGTTCGGGTCAAGGAACACGACTTGCGCACCCTGATGGGTCAGTATCTGCCGTATTGCGACGTCGGTGCGGATGTGTTGTGCGCCGATCCTGACGGTTGCCTTCTGCTGATTGCCGAGGCATCGACGGGCGATGATCTGCCCGTCCGTGTAGGAGCGTTTTGTGACGCCGCCGTGCATTGGACGCGCATTGCCGCGCGCCAGCAGGAGAGCCTGATGCCGATGCATGGGTCCGTCATTATCATTCCATAAACAACGGTCTGGATACGGAGACATTGGCTATGTCCGACGACGCCGACGCAACACTGCGGCAAGTGCAGCAGACTACTGAAAAACTGGATGCGCTGCTGAAGCAGGCGGCCGAGGCACTTAAGGCAGGTGAGGACGCGGCGGCGGAGTTTGGCGTCACGTCCGAGGAACGAAACGCTTTCCTTGCGAAACAGAGCCCTGAGTTCCAGGCTGAGTACACCAAGCAGATCCAGGAATTCCGCGATGAGCTGGAGCGTGACGCACCCAAGGCACCAACGCCGCGGGCACCACGGGTTCGCCCCGGCCGGCAGATGGTCTGACAGCGCGAAGCGGAGACATCGGCGTGAGCAGCGAGGCAGTGACCAACTCCAGCGTCCAGGAAGGCGTTGCTGAGCTTGCCCAGGTCATGGCGGACATTACCGATGGCCGCACCGACCTGGCGCAGGCCGCCGGGCTGTCCGATCAGGACCTGGAAGCACTGTATTCCGTTGCGCACGGGTTTTATGCCGTCGGAAAGTATCAGGAGGCGCTCAACTTTTTCCAGGTACTCTGTCTTTGCCGGCAGACCGATGGCCGGTTCTGGTTCGGTCTCGGTGCCGCGTGCCAGATGCTCGACAAGCCCGGCGGTGCCCTGCGCGCCTATGCCATGGCCGCGCTGTTCGACCTGGAAAACCCACAGATCTCGCTGCGTGCTGCCGAATGCCTGATCAAGCTGGGCGACCTGAAGACGGCTCGCGCAGCTCTGGACGCGGTGATCGAACTCTCAGGAGCGCAGACCGGCCAACCGTCCTATCGGGAACGCGCGCGGCTGATGTTGCAACAGCTCGACCGGTCCGAAGCCGCCGCATGAGCGACAGTCTCTCCATCCGCGGACCCGGTACGACGCGACCGCTGGCGGGCGTGACGCCGGAGGTGACGCTGACGTCCCAGCGCGGCGGAACCGATGCGCCGCAGGGCGTGCCGCCGGCGCCCATACACGCGACCGATGCCGGTGACGTCCCCTTCCTGCCGCTGCCACAGATCGACCACGACGTTGTCGCCGACCTTGTCACACAGTTCATCACCCTGCGGATGCAGACCGCCGATCAGCAGAAGATTGGCGCAGTGGAAGGGATCCACGACAAGGTCGCGGTCATCAAGAGCACGCATGAGGAGATCGCCAAGAAGCTTGAAGAGGTCCAGAAGGCGGTCAAGGACGGCGAGACGGGCAAGACTGTCGCCAAGGTGCTGACCTGGGTCGGTGTCGGCTTGTCCGTGGGCCTGGCCGTACTGACCGGCGGCGCCGGCGCGATCGTTGCGGCCGCGGTCGGTGCGGTCATGGCGACACTGAATGAGACCGGCGAGATGGACAAGATGACCGAGTCCATCGCGAAAGGGCTGGAAAACGGCAAGCCGCCCATACCTGCCGATGAGGCAAAGCAGACGGCGGCCTGGATCACCGCGGGTATCAACCTTGTCATCGCCGGCGTGACAATCGGCGCCAGCTTCGCCAGCGCTTCGTCCACCGTTGCGAACCTCGCCACCAAGGTACTCGGCAAGGCTGGTAAGTTCGGCGAGACGTTGATGGCTGCGGGCGCCAAGATCAAGGCTGTGTTCGAGGTCGTTCCGCAAGCGCTCGGTAAGACCGGTCAGACCCTCACCACGGCGACCCGGGTGGCGGACTCCCTCGTTAATGTGGGTCAGGGCGCGACCGGCCTGATTAACGGCGCCAACGCCGCCACTGCCACGCTGAGACAGGCATCGGTTACCGAAAACCAGGCGTTCCTGCGGCGACTGCAGCAGCAGATCGAAGACGAGCAGGACGCCATCCAGGAAATCATGGACACGATGTCCGAGGTATCCAGCAAAGTCATCGACATCCTGCAGACCCAATCGCGGACCACCAGCACTGTGCTGCAAGAGATCAGGCAGCAGACAGCTTAGAATTCGGAGGCAAGGCTGGCGATGACGACCAAGGTAGATGGCGGCGTTTCAGGAGCCCATCCCGGGCTCATCCCGACCCCTGTTCTGGTCCCGCCGACCGGCACCAAGGTGCCGCCATCGGGCGTGCTGGATAATGCGCCGGTGCCGGATGTGCCACCCGGCACGGCGCCGGCGCCGGATCTCCTTACATCCGACATGCCCGTATTGAGCGCGCCCGGCCCGCGCGGCGGCACCGAAGGGGCCCTGACCCTGAACGCATTGAAGCCGGGCGTCGCATTCCGTCTGACTGAACTCTTCAGCGCCTTGCTGGAGGCAGGCCAGGAGTCGAAGCAGGTCGCTCGGATCGACCGCGAGGTTCGGCTGAACAAGGTGGAAGCAGACGCGAAGAAGGCGGCTGACGATGCCCGTGCCGGCGCGTGGATGGCGTTTACGGCAACGGCGGTCACATCGCTCGCCCAGGTTGTCGGTGGTGCGATGAACGCGTCCAGCACGCTGAAGGCCCAGACGAAGTTCGACCAGGCCTACAAGGGAGTTCTGGAGAAGACGCCGGACGCGCACCAGGCTGCGGTCGAGGCTGGCCGGGTTGCGTTTCAGACAGCATCGGCGCTACCGGGCTTTCGCGCGACGCTGGTCAGTGAGGGCGGCAAGATCGGCGGCGCGATCCCGCAGGTCATCGCCCAGCATTTTGAGGCGCAGAAGAGCGAGGATCAGGCGGAAGCTGCGCGGGAACAGGCCAAAGCCGATGAAGAGGGCGACCTGAAGCACGAAATGGCACAGCTGATCGCCACCGTCCTGCAGAATTTCAGCCAGATTCAGCAGACGGAGGCATCCATGGATAATGCCGTTGCCCAGCGCATGAACATGGCATGAGTTGCGGTCAGTGGGCGTGATTCGGCGCCGCCGCAACCGCTTACGGTCAAGTCAGCAACAGAGGAGAGGAGCTCCATCATGGCAATCAACCCGTCGCAAGGCCCCATTGGCCAAGGATACATCGCTGGTCTGAACACGATGAGTGAGTTCGCCTCCGGTGTAAATGTTACGCAGATGGCGATGATGGTGATGATGGAACGCCACAACATCGTCCAGGACCAGGTCCAGGGACAATTCAAGGACATGCAGGAGCGTAACCAGTGGCTGAAAGATGCTGGGAACGTGCTGAACGAGTTGCGCAAGAACCGGCCGAAGACAAACACCGAGCATGACGCGGTCGATGCGTCGCAGATTCTCGCGCAAATGCACAACCGTGATGGTGAAAAGGACCCGAACATCCACACGGCGAGCGATTTTTTCAACCGCAACAACATACCGTCTCCCAGCGCGGGAGAAAAAGGGGGGCCCATTGCCGGAAAATTCACGCAGGAGAAAATTGACACGATGATCAACAACCTGAAGCAGTCGATCGAGACCGTCAGCACAAATTCACAGATGGAAATGATCCAATTGCAGGCAGGTATGCAACGCCTGAATCAGACCGTGGAACTGATGTCCAGCCTGCAGGCCCAGGACAAGCAGACCATGGCTGGCATCATTCAGAAGATCTGACGCCGGCCAGTGGCTCGACTCTTGGCTGCCCGCCGGCAGCCAAGAGTCGAGCCAAATGCACAGGCCGCGGAAACGAGCGGCATGCCGGTGTCGAGCGTGCCTGCTTATGCGTCGTCATGGCGGAGTTGTGCCTGCCAAAACGATTCAGGACAGTCCGCTGTCCCGTTACAGATGTCCAAGCCGAATGGGGCAGTTCATTTCCGCGATGTGTGGATCCGGTACACCAACCGTCCGGCGACGCATGCAGATGGCTGGACGGACGTTGCCACACCGCGCTATCCATTCCACCTTGAAACGATAGTGGCCGGTTCGGGAAAATGCTTAGGTCAACAAAGCCGAGCCTGCCCTGGTTTTCGGAATCCCCGTGCGTCTCCGGCTGAGATTGGCGGCAGTCGCCAGCCTTGTCCTGCTTACGTCCTGTGAGGCGCCGCTGAGCATTGCCGAACGTGGCATCCTGCCCACGCCGGGACCAGGGCAGAACGATGTGTCGTCGCCTGCTACAGTTCTCGCGCCGCAGCGCCCTCCCCGGGCGATGGAGCAGCTTGGACAGGCCGCCACTCTGGCCGCGACGATGCCGACTGGGCGAACGCTGCCGGTGGTGACCGGTGATCAACTCGCACGCCTGAACTATGTCGACATGCCGATTGCCGCAGTCGCCGGTGACGTGATTCGCGACATCATGGGCATGACAGCGGATATCGACCCGGCCGTGCAGGGGCAGATGACGTTGCAGACGCCAGACCGGGTGCCGGTGTCGCAGGTGCCACGCCTGCTCGACCAGGCGCTGCGGCCCTACGGCTTCGGTATTGCGTTGATCAATGGCCGGGTGCGCGTTGGCCGGGTCGGCGAGTTGTCCGGTACGAGCGGCGGACAGGATGGATCGATTACACTGCGTCCCCGGCAGGTCGATACCGCCAGCCTGATCGCGGCGCTGCAGCCAGCGCTTGCCGGGCAGGTCCGACTCGCGCCAGCCGATAACAACACGGCCATTGTCGCTACCGGCCCTGCCCCGGCGCTTGCCAGCCTGCAAAGCCTGCTGGATCTATTCGACACCGGCACGCTCGCCGGGCGGTCCTTCGGCATCTATCCGCTGAGTCATGCCAGTCCGACGACTGTGGCGCGGGAACTGACGGCGGTCGCGGGTCCGAAATCCGGCGTCGTGTTCGAGCCTGTGCAGCGACTGAACGCCGTCCTGGTGGTTGCCGGCGATCCACGCGGGCTGGCCTGGTCGCGCAAGCTGATCACCGACCTCGATGTGCAGTCTGCGGCCACCAGCTTCGTGCATGTCCGCCCCATCATCAACCGCCGCGCCGGCGACGTCGCGGAGGTGCTGACCCGCATTTTCGGCACACAACAGGGGCCCGCCACGCCGCGTGCACCGCCGGGTGGCGCCTTCGGGCAACTCTCGGTCGGTTCCGCCAGCAGCAGTAGCAGCAGCCTGGGCGTTCGCGTCCCCGGCATGGGACAGGGCATCACACAAGCCACGACGCCACCGCTCGCACCAGCGCCGGGTATGCCGTCGGGCAGCGAGGTGCTGCTGGGGCCGCTTGATGCAGCGTCGCAAGCCACTGCCGGGACCGGTCTGTCGGGTCCTGTGCGGGTGCAGCCGGACCCGGGACGCAATGCGCTGGTGATCCTGGCCTCACCGTCCGACTATCGGATCATCGAGCAGGCGATCGGCGCGCTGGATGTCCGCCCGCGCCAGGTCCTGATCGAGGCGGTCATTGCGGAAGTGCAGCTGACTGACGGCTTGCAGTTCGGCCTGGACGCGCTGTTCTCAGATAGCAACAACACCGCTTCCTTGCAGTCCGGCGTTGGTCCTTTGGCAACGCTGTTGTCGGCGACGCCAGCAACCGGCGCCCTCGGTCAGGGACTCGCCTACGTCTTTCACAACAAGAACGTTACGGTTATCGTCAAGGCGCTCAGTACGTTGGTGAACGTTAACGTCGTTTCGGCGCCGCGCGTGCTGGTGCTGGACAACGAAGTCGCGACGCTGCAAGTCGGCGACCAGGTGCCGATCCTGACCCAGCAGCAGCAGTCGACGGACAATCCCAATGCGCCGCTGGTCAACAGCGTGCAGATGCGCGACACCGGCGTCATCCTTTCGGTGACGCCGCGCATCGGCGCCGGCGGCAATCTTTCACTGGACATCTTCCAGGAAGTCAGCCAACCGACGCAGAACACCTTTTCCAACATTTCCTCGCCGACAATCGCGCTTCGCCGCATCGAGAGCTCGGTCAATATGGAAACCGGTGACACCATCGCCATCGGCGGGTTGATGCAGGACCAGGCCTTGCGGCAGAAAGCCGGAATTCCGTTCCTGAACAGCATTCCCTTCCTCGGCTGGTTGTTTGGATCATGGAACAACCAGGTCAAGCGGACGGAACTGCTGGTACTGCTGAACCCGCGCATCGTTTCGCAGGAGGCGCAGGCACAGGTGTTGACCGAGGAGCTGCGCGAAAAGCTGCAGTCGATCGCGCCAACGCTGGCGCCGCGTACGGTGCCACCAGCGCCGCTGCCGAAAGGCACGGTTCCGCCGGCGCGCCTGCCGGCAACGCCGACCGGCCCCGGCCAGTTTTTCCGATGAGACGCGCGTCCGGCGCCGCTGATTCCGTACGCGGTCCGGCATGAGGGCCCTGTCACTCGGCGGATCGCTGGCTGTGCTCATGACGCTTGGGGCCGCGGTGGTCATTGCGGGGTTTACAATACTGACAAAAGCGGTGTGGCGCGGTGCGCTGCATGCCGAAGTCGCTGCTTCCTGTGAGGCGGTCGCCACCGACGTGGCGGCAGCGGCCAGAGAGACACTTGATTTCGGCGAACCGTTGGAGGGGTCAGGAAAAATCAAGCCGATGATTACGCGGATGCTGCACGCCAATGGCAGTCTGGTTTTCATCGCCGTCGTCACCAGCAAGGGCATCATCGCCTTTGACACCGATCCGGCGCGCATTGGCACGGCGGCACCGTCACAGTGGCGCTCGGAGAGCGCGGCACATACCAGGATACGGACACGGACCGACGAGGTTCTGGCCAGGGCGTCATTGCCCGGCAGAGACGATCTAGGAACGGACTTCGTTGTGGTGTCATGCGAGACGGGCGAGGCGGAAGGCGATCTGGCCACAAGTCTGCTGGCCCTTACCCGAAGCGCTATCCTAGTGCTGCTGGGCAGCATGGCCGTCTGTGGCGTGATCTCAGTATGGCTCACGCGCAATATACGAGAGTGGTCCGCCCACATGCGATCCCGACTGGCTGTTGGTGCGCCAGCGAATGGGCCGGTGAATGACGCTGACATCACAGTGGGCGAGGAAAAAGCAATCAGGCTCATTCAGGCAACAGAAGCTACGTCCCGGGCCCGGGAAGATGCCCTACTGCGGCTAGGCATGACGAATGAACGGCCAGGCTGACCAGCAGCAGCCGCTGACAAGGCTGACCAGGCTCCTCCGGTTGCGGACGATTGGGGTTGCCTGGGGTGTGCTGGCGATCTGTCTGGCCATTTTGTGGCTCACCTCGGTCTACACTTTCCGCAATGACGTTGCGCCGGCATTCCGCCGCCAGGCCGAGACGACAGGCAAAGACCTTGCAGCCCACATAGCACGGGCCCTGAAGCCTGATATGACGCTGACATCGTCCGGCGGCGTTGGCCCGTTGCTTAACGCCTTCGTCGCGCGTCACCCCGGCATTGCTTACGCCGAGCTTCGGGATAGCAGGCAGGGTCCGCTCTATGCTGCGCGCCGTGCTGACGTTGAGGTCCAGCTGGATGGACCTTGGGACGTTGCGATCCCGGTGCTCATGGATTCCCGGCCTGTGGCAACGCTGCATCTCGGCGTCAGGATTCTACAGGACAGCGCGCTGCTGCGTCAGACCGCCTGGGATGCGCTACTGTTGCTGATCGCCGTGGCGCCTGCCCTGGCGGTGGTGCTGGTGGCGTTCATCAACCGGGCGATGGCGGTGCCTTCGTGCAGACTGCAGCGCCTCTACGCTCAACTGAATGCTGGGGACTGGCGCACACGTGCGGGACATGCCGGGGCACCGGAACTCCGCAGTGCTCTGGCCGCAGTTGATATGGCGCTGGAGAGGGTGGCGGAGCGCCGGGCGCGGACAGAGTGGTTGGCGCGGGAGGTGGCCGCAATTCGTCCGCGGCTCGCTGCCCAATCCCGCGAGCTTGTCGGTTCGCTGCCATATACGCCGCAAGCGCGTGCCGGACCTTTAGCACGGTCCGATGCGCAGAGCCGCGTGATGGCCCTGTATCTGGCACTGCTCGCCGATCAGTTGGCGGGAGGGGTGATCCTGCTGCGGCCGGGCGGCCCGCTGGCCGCGGCGGTCTATGCGGCCGGCATCCTGTTTTGTCCAACGCGCCTGGCCAGACGGATGGCACCTGCCGCGACGTGCGCTCTTGGCTGCCTCATGGCATCGGCCGGAAACAGTCTAGCCTGGACCGCTGATGCCACGCCCCTCCTGCTTCTGGGCCGTGCGCTGGCGGGCTGCGGCATCGCGTTGCTCCTGGGTGACCGGGCGGTTGCGGGCTTGCCACACGGCAGCTTCGGCCGCACCTGCGCGTTGATGGCGGTGGCCGCGTCAGTCAGCGGCACAGCGGCCGGATCACTGCTGACGACGTATATCGGGCCTGCCGCCGCGGTTTATATCAGCGCGGCAGGCACGCTGCTCGCCGCCAGCATGGCGCTTCTCGACTGGTGGCGTACTCCGGATGCCGGCGACAGACGTGAAAGGCCGGCCTGGGTGGCACGTGCGGTTATCGCAGGCAGTGGTGCGGTCGCCCTGGCGGCCGCAAAGTTGCCATGGCTATCCAGCCTGCCCGTGCCGGAGACCGGTCCGATAGCGGTTCTTGTCTGCGGCGTCGCGCTGTGCGCTGCCGCCTGGATCAGGCAGCGCATCGCTCCGCGCGATCCAGCGCCATGATGATGTGGCGACGCGAGATGCTGTCCGCCGGTGAGGGCGGCAAGCTTATTGCACGCGGCAAGAGCGCCGTGGCGATGACCCGCAGAACGTTTCGTAGCGCCTTGCGGCTGGCGATCACCAGGTCACGCCTGGCGGCGCACGCGCGGACGGATACCGGGCTGGCGCAGGCACGGCCGCCACAAAAGCCTCTGCTACGCAGGAGTGCCGTGCGATGAACGCGCGCCTGCCGCTGCTGCGTAACAGGATTGTCCAGAGCTTTCTGGTCTCCGCATCGCTAATCGTGGCCGTTGTTGTTGGCTCATCCGCTCTGTTGTGGCGATGGGAGGCGGAGCGTCTAGCGAAAGCGGAGCAGGCGATAGCGGAGACACGCTGGTCGCTGGCGCTGGAGCAGGCAGCAACATTTTACGAGACGGTCGGCCTGCCCCTGGTGCGCGACCCGGGTCTTGTCGGTGCACTTGATCGTGACGATCGAGATTCGATCATGCGCCAGCTGGAAGCGGCACTGGCCGCGCAGACCGACTACGCGCCAATAGTCCGTATCGATCTTGCGAACGAAAGCGGATTGATCGCGTCGTCCGCTGGTCGGGATGAGACGATGCCGATGGTTGATAGCAGCCGCCTCAGCGCCGCGCTGCGCCCCGGTTATCCCGTCGAAAGTGTGGAGCGTCACCCGAGCGGCACCTGGCTGTTCGTCGTCACGGTCCCCGGGCCAGCGGGCACGTTCCTGTCGATTGCCAGCGACATGAACGAGATCCTGCCGGGGCTTGAGAACGCCGATCGTGACGAGATGTTTATAGTCGACAACAGGGGAAACCTGGCGGTCTCCAACAACAGCGAAATGTGGGAGCTTATCCGTGATCGGGTACCCTCCCGTGCTACAGAACCTTTCGGTATCCAGGTGGACCGAAAGGTTTTTCAGGCGGTTCCGATGAGTCTGCGCAATTCCGCGGGTGCAGAAATCGGCCGGCTGCTGGTGTTGCGTGACACAACGGTGGAAGTACAGCGGACCCGCCTGATCATGCTGATCGGTGGCTTCGGGACACTGCTGCTGTTGTTGGGATCAGGCTTTACATTGTATGTGCTGACCCGCGAGGCATTGGATCCGCTGGCCGATATCACACAGTCCGTCAGGCTACTGGCAGACGGAAATCTGTTGGTGAACGCCGCGGCGGCACCGGCCTCTCGGGAGATAGCCGATATTGCGGCGGCCTTTGATGTCTTCAGAGCCAATGCCATAGACCTCGACCGACGCAAGGTGCGCGAGCAGTTGCACGATGCCGAACAGTACTCGCTGATCCGCGCCGAAATGGCCCGTCTTGCCTATGATTTGGACGAGCCTGCGCGCGATGACGTGCTGGCAGGACTCCGTCAGATTGAAGCAACCGGCGCCGCGGGCGCTGCCGCACTCGCTGCCGCCTTCCAGATGATGACGAAAAGCGTAACGGCACAGCACAGGCAGGTGCGCACACTGCTGGATGAGCGCACTCGGGACCTTCAGACAGTGCGGGACGCATTGGCCGCGCGCGAGCAGCTTGACCGCATGCGGGAAGAACTTGAGCTCGCGCGCCATGTGCAGATGTCGAGCCTGCCGTCCGTGTTCCCACCATTCCCGGATCGGACCGATCTGAACCTGTTTGCCTCGATGCAGCCGGCCCGGGAAGTTGGGGGCGATTTCTACGATTTTGCTATGCTTGAAAACGATCGGCTGGTGCTACTGATCGGCGATGCGTCCGGCAAGGGCATGTCGGCGGCGCTGTTCATTGCTACGTGCAGGGCGCTTCTGCGTGCCGCGCTGCTGCGTGGCGCAGGCCTCGCTGAAGCGCTGGCGACAACAAATGCTGCAATAGCCGCAGATAATCAGCTCAGCATGTTTGCCACCGTCTTCGCGGCCATATTGGACCTGCGGTGCGGTGCCATGCGGTACTCAAATGCGGGACATAACCCGCCATATGTGTTGCGTGCTGATGGGACCCTGACCACGCTGAGCGATGCCGGCAATATCGCGCTGGGTGTCATTGATCCGTTCACGTTCGTGGATGCGGAGATTCAACTCTCTCCCGGTGATGGATTGTTTCTGTTCACCGATGGGGTGACAGAGGCGTTCAATCCGGAACAGACGATGTTTGGTGAGGAATCGCTGGAGCAGGTATTGGTCTCGCAGCCCCCGGACAATGCAGAAGCGGTCGTGCGGCGCGTTGCGGACGCTGTCGCTGCCTTCGCGACGGGATCGGAACAATCCGACGACATTACCATGCTGCATGTACGCTATCTGGGCCAGGGTGATGTGCATTCGGCAGGCGCGGTCGCCACCTCGCGGCTTTCAGCGGGCAGCCTGGCGGGATAGAGACAAACCCGGAGGTGGGATATGGAAGTCAGCCACAAGATTGCCAGCGATGTCGTACTTGCCAGGGTCGAGGGGTGGATTGACGCCACCACGGCCAAGGATTTCGAGGCCGCGCTGGAGCCGTTGCTGGCCCATCCCACGAATCGCGTCGTGCTGGATTTTGCGTTGGTGACCTACATCGCGTCGGCGGGTCTGCGGGTCGTACTCGACGCGGCGAAGAAGATGCGGGTGCAGCGCGGCCGATTTGTCATATGCGGCGCCAGCGACGCCATAAAGCGCGTTTTCGACGTCTCCGGCTTTTCGCGCATCATTACTCTGGTCAGAACTGAAGATGAGGCAATCACGCTCATGCGAGCGAATGGCATGTAAGCCCGCGGGCTGACCGGTGTCCGCCGCAGCAAGCGGACATGGCTTACCCGAGTGAGCTAACGGAACAAGAGGTCGGCGCTGATCGGCCCGCTGAGCCCGCCTGAGAAGTTGGCACCCGTGGCACAATACACCATTGGCTTTGCTCAATATTACAAAACCCCGCATCGGTCTGCGGAGGTGGTCACAGAACGCCTTGCTATTGCGTCACTCGACTCCTACCAACTGCTCGTCCCAGCTTTTGTTCAAGGTGACCCCGACGGCGGCGCTCATTTTGATAGGGCCTGGACATACGTGGATAGCAAGCCGGACAACGGTACCTCTCCAATATTAGCGTGGTTTCGGCTGGACACCCTCTAAGCCACCTCGACCATTCAATCCGGAACTAAGACTTGCCATACTTGAGCAGAATTGTGGACGGATTCGGCAGCCCGCTACGGCGAGCGATGAAGCGTGGATTGCCACCGGGTTGTTGGCCGATCCAGGTCTCATAAAGGCCTTCGAGCGCGGCCGCTGGACGTTCACCGAGAGGCGTCGGTGATTTCCGTTCTGCAGCTACCGAACCTCGTCATCATTTTGAGAATTCATCGCGCCGAGCATTGCGCTGAAGAACGTTGCCGGACCTAAACGCAGGTCAAATGCGTTTCCCAACTTCGGCGAGGCTCGACACGGTCGAAATCAAGCTTTAACAAGTGGGCACCCCCCTTCAGCCAGCGGACGAAATGCCTGATCTGCTGGTACAGTCGAGAGCAGCTTGAACACGTCGTACCGGCCAGAACTTTCCGAGGGCTTCTTAACCTCCATGAGATAGGCCGGATGTACCTTACGCCCATCCTCACGAACCCTGCCGACACCGAAAACGTCATCATCGGTCGGCATTGCCTTCATGCGTGCTATCACCGCCGCGCCATCCGCCTTCGCTTGCGGTAACCCCAAATCGTCAACCGCTTTCAGATAATGCAGCGTGCTGGAATAGAGCCCGGCATTGGCCATGTTTGGCCACAACGTGGGCGTTTTCGGCTTGATCCGGGCGTTGAACGCGCGCGTGCGGTCGTTAAGATCCCAGTAGTAGGTCTGGGTTGCCATAAGCCCCTGGCTTGCCTCGAGACCGATGGCGCGAATGTCGGTGTCGTAGGACAGCAAACTGATGATTGTCATGCTGCGATCAAGTCCGAACTCGCGGGCCTGCTTGACACAGCCGATCATATCCGCACCGCCGTTACAAAGTGCCAGAACCTTGGCTCCTGATGCCTGGGCTTGCAGCAGCAGGGCAGAGAAATCGGAAGTCGACGGGAATGGGTAGAACGACGTCCCCAGAACCTTACCACCGCCTTTCTGCACAGCGGCCGAGCCATCTCTGACAAGTTGCTGGCCGAACGTGTAATCAGGGGCAATGAAATACCAACTCGTGCCGCCTTGTTTGACGAGCGCCGAGCCCGACGTATTCGCAAGCACATAGGTATCCCAAGCCCAATGAACGTGGTTTGGACTGCATTGCTTGCCGGTCAGCTCGGTCGTTCCAGGGCCTGACAGCATCATTGGCTTGTTCTTCTCCCTTGCAATACCAACGCAGGCAAGGGATGTGGCGGACGTATTAACATCGAGCAGGGCGTCTACGCCTTCCCGATCAAACCATTGACGCGCAATGTTAACGGCGTTGTCGGCCTTGTTCTGATGTTCTGCGAGAAGGATTTCAACATCCCAGCCTTTGGCAGCGGCGCCAAAATCCTCGACCGCCTGCTGCGCGCACGCCAAGGATGGACGCGACAGGTCCGCGTAGGGACCCGAGAGGTCGGTGATAATTCCGACCTTTAGCTTTTTCGTTGACTGAGCAAATGCTCGGCGACCGGCCAGCGTGGCGATCACGCCGGTCTTCAAAGCATCTCGTCTTGAAAGCGTCATAAGTGTCTCCTCTCCGGCTGTAATCCTATGCCGGCTGGACCTCAGCGGAAAGCCGCTTAAGGTGCGTCAGCGCAAAGCTTGCTCCCCACACGCTGCGATCACGGGTAACGACGGCAATTGCGGGCGACGGCGGGCGCGCGGCACCTGTGGCGCTCCCACCGACACGGATGCCGCGTTGGCCATTCCACATGTCGCCCTGGACGCGTCGGGCTGTCATACGCGAATATGCGCTTCTAAGCGTCCGCGTTGGTTAAGCACGCCGATGTCTGCATCATCTGCGGCACGGTCCCGTGATGAGGTGATCGCCAGAAACGCGCCTTCGAACCGGATATTGATGTGCCCGTCAGTCAACAAAGCCCGAAATGGAGGACGTAGCTCGTGACGAATGTGAAAGCGGTTGTGGTCGATCACTCAAAGCCCGAACGCCTAGCGATCCAATCGGTGGCGCTGCCGCCAGCTTATCGCGATGAGGTCACGGTCCGGGTTCGGGCGATTTCCTTGAACCGCGGAGAGGTCAATCGAGCGGTTCGGTCCGCCGAGCCGGGATGGCGGCCGGGATGGGATTTTGCTGGCACGATTGAAGAGACCGCGCCAGATGGCAGCGGTCCCGCGAAGGGGACGCGCGTGGTGGGGATTCTGCCGTCAGGTGCCTGGGCAGAAATGATTCGCGTGCCGAAGGACGCCGTCGCGCCGCTGCCAGACCAGGTTACCGATGCGCAGGCGGCGACACTACCGGTGGCTGGCCTTACAGCCTTGCACGCCCTTCGGCAGGGCGGCCTGCTCCTTGGAAGGAAGGTGCTGATCGACGGCGCCTCCGGCGGCGTTGGCCACCTGGCTTGCCAGTTAGCGACTGCCTCGGGTGCAGAGGTCTACGGGCACGTGCGCAGCACGCAACATAAATCGATGGTTGAAGAATGGTGCGGCGAACGAACCATCGTTGCTCCTCAACTCAGCGCGGCAGCCGCCTTTGGACCGTATCATCTGATCCTGGACTCAGTCGGCGGATCCGCGCTTGGCGCGGCGTTGGGGATGCTGCGGCCGGACGGAACCTGCGTGACATTTGGGATATCGGAAGCGCCGACTGCGACCTTCGATAGTGGGGCGTTCTTCCGCTCGGGCGGGTCGCGGCTTTACGGGCTGATATTGTTTCCGGAGCTGCGCAAGGTTGAACCGGCATCGGAAGGCCTGGCCGTGCTCGCCGCGTTGATCACCGTGGGTAAGCTGAAGCCCAGGATCGAGATCGAGGCCAACTGGAACGACATCGGCAGCGTCGCGCGCCAGCTCCTCGATCGCAGCTTCGTGGGCAAGGCAGTGTTGCATCTGGCCTAAGGCATCGGCGTTGCCGGGGGTGCTCACCACCGAGCAACGGTCGTTGCTCGGTGGTGAGCACCCCGGACACGACCTCAACCGTCAATGAACGCGAGTCGATCCTTCGGCCTTCCTTTCCGGAATACTGAAACCTGCACGATCTCAGCATCGACCTCGTCGGAATGGCGCCGATCACGCCAGTGCAGTTCAACATGGGCAAATTCAACCTCGAGTTCCGTCTGGATTGCGCGCTTGAATGGCTGCATCTTTGATGTCGATCGAACAACCCTTCGTGGTGCCAAAGCAATCCCACGTTCGCCCGAACCGTCTGGCGTCGGACTATCTGATGTGTTCGGCTGTTTCGAACGACTTGCGACTCTGGAGCCAGAGGAATATCGCCCGTGCATGGGCGTTGCGCAGACTTCCAAAGTTGTGGCGATCACTCTTTTCCAGCCGTTGAGCTGCTGAGACAACGGCCGTATCGCCGTCATCGGCGGCCATGTCATGTATCCGCTCAAAGTCACGAAGCGTTTGCTGCAGAGCTCGCCCTGACACTTGCGCCTCGATTATCCCCAGCAGCTTTTCACCGCGCGCTCTGGGACTGGCGTCAACGAAATCGAGGGGCAGGGACAGCCCGAACTGCTCGAAGTAGCGCTGGAGAAGATCGTGGGGCGTATGGCGAAGGAGGGTGGAGAGCGTAGACGTGGAACGGTAGGAGCCTCGCAGCGTGAGCCTGAAACCAGCCCGCCCCTGTTGTTGTCGTTCTAGCAGAACAACTTGTTGCTGGTACTTTCTTTCTCTATCTTTTTCGACGACATGCTATCTTTGCTGGAATATTCGATTGGGCGCTGCATTTTTCCAACCATGCACGCCGGAACCCGAATCGCTCAGGATAACCTCCCACCCCACCTCCACGAGCTCTGCGAGATCCTCGCCGCCGGCGTGGTGTGGCATCATAGCTGCACGGCCGAGGAAGTCGCCGACGCTGCGGCCCTGTCGCCCGACTGCGGAGAGAGTTCGCTTCACTTCACCGCCCACCAGAGCGGTCATGCGAACCCCAAGGCCCGGAGGGTTGCATGAACCAGACCAGTGACGGCAAAACAACGACCGCCAGCGTCCACCCGATGGACGCGCTCACCCGCCTCGCCGCGCAGAAGGTGATGTCGACACCGGACCTACGGCAGCAATGGCGCTGAACGTGCTGCTGTCCTTCGCAGTTCGAGCGCGAGGTGATCGGCGAGCGCATCCGCGACAAGTTCGCCGCCTCGCGCAAGCGCGGCATGTGGATGGGCGGCAAGGTGTCGCTCGGCTACCACGTCCAGGACCGCAAGCTCGTCGTGCACGAGGGGGAGGCGATCACGGTGCGCCGGATCTTCCGCCGGTTCGTCACGCTGGGGTCGGCGACGATGGTGGCGCCAACGGTCGTCGAGGCCATCCTGGAGGGGCGGCAGGAGGCGGAGGTGACGCTGCCGGCGCTGATGAAGGGGGTGCCGGTGGTGTGGACGGAGCAGAGCAAGATAGCTGCACCGCCAGCCACGCAGCACACACGTAGATTGTCAGCTGTCGACCCATCCACGTCATCGGCGCCATCGGAGGGCTGCCCGGCAACCGGACATCCACGACGAGGCGTGACCGACCCTAGCAGGAAGACCGCGCTCAGCACGGCAGAGGCATCCTCAGCCAAATCATCCATCGGTCGTCCCTACAGAAGATCATTGCTCTGCCCTGCGGCGCAAGTCGGACCGCGGTGTCGCCGCTGTCGGCAATCCGCCTGGCGAGCTGGGTGCTGGCTTACCAGCCATACGCCTCTGCCTTGTGCGGTATGATGCCATTGTAAGACTGTCGTGGACGACGCCCGATCACGCACCTATGACCTGCGTGGGCGGCGAAGCACCCGTTCCAGGCGGGAGCATCGCAGCGCGGGAAGCCAATTGCGGCGCCGACGGCACGGTGGCTCACTGGTGGGGAGCGAAGGAGCGGCACACGATGAAGATCACCCGCATCGAGCCGTGGCTTGTGCGCGCGGCAAGCACGGGCTGGGGCGAATACCTGTTTATCGAGGTGCGCACGGACGGCGACGTCACCGGCTGGGGCGAGATTACGACGACGACGCGCACCGCCAACCGCGCGGTTGCCAGCATGGTGCGGACCCTGAACGATCTGCTGGTCGGCGAGGATCCGTCGCAAATCGAGCGTATCTGGCACAAGGTGTTCCGGTCCTTCACCTACATGGGCTCGCGCGGCGCCACGTCGCAGGTGGTCAGCGGCGTGGACATCGCGTTGTGGGACATCCGCGGCAAGGTGCTGGGCCTGCCCATCTACGAGCTGCTGGGCGGCAGAGTGCGGGACGAGATCCTGCTCTATACCCATCCCGATCAGAGCCGGTTTACGACGAGGCAGGGGGTAGAGGCGGAGATCCGCGCTATTCTTGACTCCGGGCACACGGCGCTGAAGTTCGACCCATTTCCGCACCATGGGCGGGCATGGATGAACGATGACTATCTCGACGGCGGGATGAGCCGCCGGGGGGAGGCGGAGGCGGCCGAGCTGACCGCGCTGATCCGGGAGATCTGCGGGCCGGAGATCGAGATTCTGATCGACGCGCATGGCCGTTTCAACGTACCAACGGCGATCCGGCTGTGCCGCAGGCTGGAGGATGCCGGGCAGATCGACTGGTTCGAGGAACCGGTGCCGGTCGAGAGCTATAGCGCCCTGCAGCAGGTGCGCGAAGCCGTGGATGCGGCGATCACCGTGGGCGAGCGCCTGCACACGCGCTGGGAGTTCGTGCCGGTGTTCGAGAGCCGGCTCGCCGATTACGTAATGCCTGATGTGACTTGGGCGGGTGGCATTACAGAGCTGAAGAAGATCAGCACCATGGCCGAGGCATACTACATCCCGGTCTCGCCGCACGACGCGAGCGGTCCGATCAACGTGGTCGCGGGCGCACAGGTGATGATGACAGTGCCAAACTTCTATTGGCTGGAGACGTCGCGGTGGGATCTCGGCAAATACAACGAGATGATCGAGACGCCGCTCGACAACGCGGGGGGCAGCCTTCGCCTGCCGCAGCGCCCGGGGCTCGGCCTTGAGATGAACATGGATTATTTGCGGTCGCACGCAGTAGACGGCTTCGGCGGCTGAACCGGCCGGCAGCCGAGTTTTCACGCAGCGACAGAAAGGCGCTCATTCGATGATCTCCGAACTCGAACGCATCCGGCCCACCGGGCTCACCATCCAGCGGCCGCCGCGGACTGTCAGCGACCGGCTCGCCAAGATCGGCACCGCCACGATTAGCAGCGAGCTGAACCGGCTAGGCGTGCGAGACTGCCACATCCAGGGACCAATGAGCCTCGTCCGCGGTCGGGTGGCAGCGGGACCGGCTCTGACGCTGCAGTTCATGCCCAAGCGCGAGGACCTGTTCTCGGGCGGAGAATATGACAATCCCGACCTGCAGCTGCATCGCCATGTGATGTACCCGGCAGAAGCGGGCGACATGGTGGTGGTCGATGCGCGGGCTGATATGCGGAGCGGCATCTTCGGCGAGATGATGTTGACCTATCTGGCCGGACGCGGTGGCACCGGTGTGGTGGTGGACGGCTGCATCCGGGATGCCAGCGCAGTTGCCGGGCTCGATCTCGGGGTCTGGGTGCGCGGCGTCACCCCGAATTACCATGCACAGACGAGCATCATTCCGTTCGCGGTGAACGTGCCGATTGCCTGCGGCAATGCGTTCGTCGTGCCTGGCGACATTGTCGTGGCAGACGACGACGGCGCAGTGGTGGTGCCGGCGCGGTTGGCCGAAGCGGTGATTGAAGCGGGCGGCGAGCACGCCGAGTGGGAGGAGTTCTCGCGCCAACGCCTCTCCGAGGGCGGCGACATGCGTCTGTATTACCCGCTCGCCGACGAGGCGCGGGCGGAATACGAAGCGTGGCGGGCCGGGCGAAGCAAGGCATAACGGCGGGCGTCATCGAAGGAGGCGCAGTCGTCTGCGGCGAGCAACGCCTGTGCCTTGTCCAGGCCGAATCGGACGCCGAGGGGCGCAGGCTCAGCGGGAAGCGGAAATAGAGCCACTCCGCATACCTGATCGCCGCGGACGAGAAGCGCTGGACGGCGTGGGCATACGCCACAGAACGGGCAGAATAGTACGGTTCATGGCACGGACCGAGAACGCCGCTTGCGCTGTCCCAGACAGAGTTCGGTTTGACTACGACGACTGCGGGATCAATCACAACAGAGGTTTAGCGTGCATCCATCGGAGATAATTTCCTGGTGCCGACGCTGCGGCAGGGCGATGTCGTCATCATGGACAACCTCAGCAGTCACAAGGGTCCAGCTATACGGGCCGCGATCCGCGCCGCCGGCGCGCTGCTGCTGTTCCGGCCGGCCTATAGCCCCGACCTGAACCCGATCGAGCAGGTGTTCGCCAAGATCAAGACGCTGCTCCGCAAGGCCGATGCTCGCAGTATCGAGGCCGTCGATGCCGCGCTCGGCACACTCCTCGATCAATTTGATCCAAGTAAATTCACCAATTACTTCCGGGAGGCAGGCTATCAGTCAACCTCAGGCTAACGTGCTCTAATAGGGCCTGGACATACGTGGATAGCAAGCCGGACAACGGTACCTCTCCAATATTAGCGTGGTTTCAGCTGGACACCCTCTAAGCCACCTCGACCATTCAATCCGGAACTAAGACTTGCCATACTTGAGTAGAATTGTGGACGGGTTCGGCAGCCCGCTACGGCGAGCGATGAAGCGTGGATCGCCACCGGGTTGTTGGCCGATCCAGGTCTCATAAAGGCCTTCGAGCGCGGCTGAAAGCCATTGACCCGGCGGGCTGCCGGCGCCGCCAACCAGCGGCAAGTCCGTATGGACGATCGTTAGGTCTTGCTCATTGGCTTCGAGCCTCAGCGTCGTGCTACCCCATCCAAGACTATTCAGCGCCTCGGTCATTTCACTTTCCAACGCCTCCAGCGTCGCAACCGCCGACAGTGGCATAAGCATTGCCATTCTTCTCCCGACGGAGCGCAGCAACTCGTCGCGTGCCGCTTCGCCTCCCAGGGCATCAATTTCAGCCGCCAGCGCGCGCAAAAACACGCGCCACTCTAAAGGCGGTCGGGCTGTGGGAGCCTGACGAGAAACGAAGCGGTCCTCATGAGCAAATGGCGGGAATGCAACGCCCTTGTGATGATCCATTGCAGCGCCACTCACGGAGATTGGTTGAAAATGTAGCGTGCGAACACCGACGCTGAAAGCTCATTCCAATCGCCCGCCCGATCGTAGCGGAGCAGGCCGCCGATGCGGAGCGAGGGGTTCGCTTGATATTCGATCGTTCCGTGCGCGTTGCCAATAACGCCAGACTGCGACTTGCCGGGATAGGTAGTCACGATAGAAGAATTCCCAGCGGCAAACCTTACGAGTTGCGCCTGGAGATTTGGGTTGTTCGGAAACACCGGCGAATCATGCTCTGTATAGGACTGCACGCCGATGGAGCCACCGAGCGACCACGTTAGATCCTGTAGCTTCTGCGTAAAATTCACCGGAATCAGTGCAGCAAAGTAGGACTGCGGGCTGAAATAGCCGCCCTGACCGAACGTAAAGTACCGAAGGTTGTCAGCGTACGAGAAATAAACAAGGTCAAGACCAACCCTCAGTTCACTGCCCCCATTGCGGTAGACCGGGTACGACCCGCCCCCGCCTGCCTCAGTCTTCGTGTTCGTCTTAACGTTCTGGCCGCTCAGTTGGCTGTAGCCGCCGCCCAGGTAAAAGTTGGCGAGTCCGGCTGAGAACTCCAATTGTGAGTGCGCCCGGTTCTGCACCACGCCACCAAATGTTTGGCCGGTGCCTGAATCGATCGTGCCAGCGTACGACAGCAGGCTGTCGGTCACCGCTCGTCGCTGCGCTGTCGCGCGCACGCGTAGCCCCGGCACCACCTCCGGCGAAAGTTCGACACCTCCCAATACGTTTGTCGTGCGGAATCCTAAGGGTGAACTCCCGACATCCACTGCCAGCCAGCGATAAGCATAGGCGGCGGAAAGTCCGACACCTTGCGCGGTCTGGTTACCCGGCGGCGGGCCACCAAACACCACGGTGCCGAACTGCTGCTGAGCCGTCGTTGCGCTGGACAGGCTTCCGTTCGCCAACAACGTCGGGGTGATCGTAGCGGTCATGCGGCCATAGCCGCCGGGGGAGAACGATGCCTGAAGCGGTACGGTCAGTTCGTTCAGCTGATCAAGGCCAGAGGTGCCAGACCGCGTGCGATAGGTGGGCGCAACGCGGACGTCAGGGGCCGTTGCTGCCTGTGCCACGGCTATCGCCTGCGCGATGTCGGCGGAGAGCGGGTCGGACGGCAGCATCGGTCCGGCAGGCGTACCCGGCATGATGCCGTCCGCCTCACCCAAACGTAGCGGCGGCGGCGCGCCCCCAGCGCGGAACGGATTGCCTCCCACTGCCAATCCTCGGGTTCCGCCAATTGGCGCCGTCCGCGCTGCCGGGGGGGTCGGCGGCACCACGCCGATCTGCTGTTGACGCAGCGCCTGCGCGGTCCGCAAGTCGCGGAGGGCAGCCCCGTAGTTGCCGCGCGCCTGTGCCAGATCGGCCGACATCATCCATGTGCGCGGATCGTCCGGGCTGGCTGCCATGCCATCCTGCACAAGCTGGTCCGCCGTCCGCAATTCTCCCAGCGCAATGGCAGCCCCGACCGCAGCGCGGCGCGCATCCAGATTGTTCGGATCACGCCGCAGCACAGCCTGGGCGATGGCAAGTGCCTGTTTCGGTTCACGCGAAGACTGATACAGCCTACCCAGAGCCAGGTTCAGATCTGCGTTGTCGGGCGATTGCTGCAGCGCTGGGGCAAGCTGATCATACGCTTCCGCGGTCTGTCCTGCTTGATTTAGCCTGTCAGCCGACTGGACAGCGATGCCGTCCCGCAACTGAGTCAACTCCGCCTGCTGCTGTGCGGTAAGACCGCCCTGCACGTCGATCGACGCAACCAGGCTGCCGGCGTCGGTGCTAAGCCCCGCCGCCAGCAATGCGCCCGCGTAGGCCAGGCGAGCGGCCACACTTGGCTTACGATTCAGCGCCAGCTGGACAGCCACGGCCTGTCTTGCGCCCGCTGGATCGCCGAGGGTAGCGAAGGCCTTGATGATGGCGGCGCCCCGTGTGCCGTCCGGATCCGGGGCAGCCGCCAGCGCCAAGAGCTGCTGCCGTGCGTTGCCGGTAAAGTAGGAATTCGCAACGATCTGGTGCACCTGCTGCCGGAATTGCGCAGCCTCGAGCAGCCGGTTCATGTCAGGGCTACGGCTGGATGGCGGGATACGCGCCGCCAGTGCGGCCGCCTGATCGGGATGGTTCTGCTCCAGTGCAAACAGGGCGGCGGCATGCAGTGCGCCCGGTGACGGACGGGACGTGTCCGTCACCGCTTCCATAAGGGCCTGGGCTTCGATACGATTGCCGCGGCGTGCCAGTGCCCTCGCCAAGTCCAGCCGCGCCCAAGGGTCTGATGGCGCAGCGGCAACTGCTTCACGCAGCAGGCCGATGGCAGCGTCCGCATCATCGAGCTTTGCAGCCTGCTGCCGTAACAGCTGGGCCCGGAGGAGCTGGGCTGACTTCCCGTTGCTGGTCGACGCCGCTCGCGCTAGCAGCGCTTCCGCTTCATCGGTTTGACCGCGCCGGCTGAGGATATTAGCCAGTCCAATCAACGCTGCAGGGTCCTCTGGGCGCCTCGAGAGCACCGCGCGGTAGCCGGCCTCGGCGCCGGCCGCATCACCGCTTCGCGCCATGACATCGGCCAGCATCACCTGTGCCTCGGTTGTATCGCCCCCACGCGCAATCAAAGCCCGCAACTGCTGTGCGGCAGCGCTGAACTCTCCGCTCCGAATTTGTGCACGGGCGGAGGCCAGCTCGGCAGCGGCCGTAAGTCCATTGAGAGCCGGTTGCCACTGTGCGGCTTTGTCCGGCGCTGCTGCGATGGCGCGCTCCAGCAGATCTCGAGCGTCAGCAATGCGGCCTTGACGCTGGCGCACCAGCCCCAGGCCGCCCAGTGCATCCGCATCCTGCGTATTAACTTTCAGCGCCGCCTGAAACGCCGCCTCGGCGTCGCCAAGCCTATTCGCCTGCAGAGCATCGAAACCCCGTTGGCGGTCCAGTCCGGCCTCGTCAGCGGGTGTGCGGCGCGGATTGCGCGCATCCGCCAGACGCTGCGTCAGGCCAGGGTCATCCGGATAGCGCGCCAAATAGCTTTGGTACAGCGGAATGCTGGTACTATCCACTGGTAGCCAGTCCAATGCTTGCCGCCAGGCGGTCCGAGCGTTCGCAGAAGTGGCGGGGTTGTTCGCCAGGATCGCGAGGCGCGAGATGCCGTCGGCACGCGTGGTCGGCCGATAGGTCAGCAGCCTGGCATAAGCCAGTTGGGCGCGCGTATCGCCGGGATTTCGGACGACATAGCGCGCCAGTCCGTCCCTCGCGCCATCCCAGCCATTGTCGGTGCTGGAAAGCACTTGGTAATATTCCGCTGCGAGAGAATCCGGCGGCGGACTCCCTTGAAAGAGCGCATTGTAGCGAGCGATCGCCTCTGCCGAGCGGCCGCTTTGGGCGAGATTTCGAGCTTCCGCAAGGCCAGCGTTGTCAATCGCTCCGATCCGCAATGCCTGCTCGACTTGTAGAATGCGCGGGTCATCCGGACGCACCGCACGCAATTGCGTCAAGGTGGCCTGAGCGGCGGGCCGGCGACCAAGTTCTGCTTGCAACAACGCCGACTGATACAGGGCGTCCGCATTGGTCGGGTCGAGCAACAAGGCACGTCGGAGAGCTTCCAAGGCCTGCTCGTCACGACCCTGCTGGTGCCAGTAGTTCGCCTGTTCCAGCAATACGCTGATGGGACTCGCTGTGGCCGCCGCGCTGTCCGCTGCAACGCCCTGTGCCTGTGCGGCGCGCCACGTCCATGCTTGTGCCCAGCAGCCCAGCAAGGGAGGGACAAGTGTCAGGACGGTTCGGGTTGCCTGCCGCGATCTTCGAACCACGTGGCTCATGCAGAGCGCTTACCCTGGCGGAGACGCAGCACGGCCGCACGGCGCAGACTCCAATAGGCGCTGACGCTCAGCACGATGCAGCCGACGACAAGCATTGCTATCATCGACAACGGCCGATCCTGAAGGAGCCAATCGGGCCATAGCCAGATCGGAAGGTTTCCAACGCTGTAAGTCGGCTGCGCCTGATAGGCAGTAACCCTGTTGCCGTTTAATAGGGCGAAATCACCTTGAATCGCCGGAGCCAGTGCACTGTCACGGAGACTATCCACCAGCTTCGTGAGACCCAGGGGTGTCATTGCCAGAAATGCGACCAGCGACCGACTGCCATGCAGCGGCGAGACGGTTCCCAACAGCATCGCTGTTCCTTCCCCGGGGGTCGCGCTAAGAGCGGACGCCAGGCGTGCTCGCTCCGCAATTGTCCGGTCGCCAAACAGGGTACGGACGGTCGCCAGTGGCGGCGATAATGTCACCACCAAACGGCTGCCTTCGAGGCGAACGGGGCTCGCGCGCAGCAGATCGGCCGCTGCTCCCAGGCCTGATAGTGTCCCCATGACAATGAGGTCCCGATCGGCGACCTCGTTGAGCCCGTCCGGCCGTACGACCGCGACGCGCAGCACGGGATAGCCGGTCAACGATCCGATCGTGCCCATCAGGCCCAGAAAAGCGCTGAGTTCCACCGGTCCGGGGCGGGCGGGCAGTACGACAGCAGTCTCGGCAAGGTCCGCCATGCGCGTGAACGGAAAACCCGAGTTCACGAAATAAGCCAAATTGGGAAGCTGCGCGAACCGGTACCCGCTGCTCAGGTCGATTGTTGAGTCCGGGTCAACGGACATTCGTATGTCGCCCGGGATCGCGACGCAGTCGCCGCGGTGCATCGGTCTGGCGTCGAACGACAACTGCAGCTCATTTCTACCGAATACGATGTATGGTGGGACGCGCACCACGTGATCCTGGACGACCTGATCGATCCCCAGCATGCGGAGCGGCCAAGCCCAAATGGGATTGGGGGTCGCCAGCGGCAGACTGCGCAGATATTGACCGTTAAGACTGACGTCCAGTCGGGAGGCTGCGACGTCCAGGATGGGACCGGGCGGCGCACGAAACCCCACCTCCACCGGAAACGGGCGGCGTCGCCATGTGTAAAGGTCTGGCGCAGTATTGAACGGAATACGAATGGTGCCCGGCGCGTAGCCAGTCGCCTGAAGCGCCGCCGTATCGGCCAGTTCACCGAGCTTCACGGGGCGGTCGGTGGGAATCCAGGCCGGTGCGTCATAAGGCCGGCGTTCCGGTATATCCGGCGCCTGCACAGTCGCCCGGTCCCCACCCAGCAGGCGGTCACCAACAACCAGCATGGTAGCGGCAGAAATCATTTCGCCCTGGTTGCGGCCTCCGACAACGAGAACAGACGCGAATGGATCATGCGGGTTGGGTACGATCGCCAGAGTCGGTCCCGTAAAGGGACGCAAGCCCAATCCGAACGGGTCACTGCTTCCGGACAGGAAGGCGACCACATCGCCGCGCGCAGGTATAGTCTGGTGCACAGGAAACCCGGCCCCACGAAATCCGGCGAGTTTTCCAAACCAGGAGCTGACAATGGCGGCGGACCGCAGCGTGTCATTTTCCGGCTCGTTGGGTAACACGAACGGCAGAACCAGTGGCTGATTCTGGCTGCGATCAAAGAAGGGAAATGGCAGCCGGGCAAGGTTGCGCTGGGCTGGCAGTCGCGCAAGCGTCAGCGTCAAAGTTGAGCTGTCAGACACGGTTGCCCACATCAACCCACTGAGTGGGTCGTTGCAGTTGTTAGTATAGCGTCCGGCAAAGCGAAAATTCAGCCGGTTGTTGTCCTGGAAAAAGACGGGATTGACCGGCATTCGCAACGGACCAAAGTTTGGATGAGCCTGATCAACCGGAATCGTACCGACATACTGCTCGTTCAGGGTTGCCGTAACGTTGCTGTACTCCGGGATCAGCGCCGGCGACATGGCGCCTGACACGTTCAGGTCGGCGGCTACAACCACCTCATCGCTACGCACGCCGAACACAACACCTTGGATTTCGCTTGTTCCCCGCATCGTCATCGGACCGCGGACGCCAAGCTGGGCGAGTGTCAGCACAAGGCGCCGCATACCTGGTCCAAGCTCCGGCGGTGCCACTTCATCGCCTGCGACGACCGGTGGTGCGGTTGGAAGCGTGCCAGGCGACCTGGTCAATGCTCCATCTGCCGCAGGCTGTCCTGCGGCCGGAAGCACCGGCGGTGGTGGCAACAAAGCTGGTAGTTGCGTCGCGTCCGGCGTTGGCACCTGGAGCCGGAGAGGAGCCGGTGCCTGGGCCGGCGCTACCAGCGATGGAGAGTTAGCTGCACGCGCGGGCCGGCCTGACGCCGGCTGCCCCTGAGCGGCAGTCACGACGACCATGGCAAAAAACACAGCCGCACCTGACGCCAGAGCCATCCGGTGACCAGAAGCCCCAGGCTGGATCACCAATGTCTGCCTCGCAAGCACCGCCGGACCAGTCGAAGGCGCAGCAACGGGCGCAGTCGCAGCCTCCTGCACCACCGGCGCCAGCAGCGGTGTGCCTCGACGTCGAAACAGACCTGCGATACTGACCAGGACAGTCCATAAACTCACCCATACGCGGTCCTTCGGGTAGCTGTCCCAATCGACCCACGCATCCGCGCGTCCGAACACAGCCTGTACAATGTTCGCTTCATCTGCGATAGTTGCGGGCTGAAATGCAACCTGAAGGAACCGCGCCTGCCATCGCTGAACAACGGCAGGCAGCATAATCATTCTGCTACCAATCGGAACCTCGATCATCAGACTGGTTCCATTCGCCACCTCCTCAGGACGCGGCACCAGCAGACTGCTACCGCCCAGCGACACCTCGCGCGTTGTTCCAGTCAACACACGGCCATCAGGCAAATAGACAGTCGCCGGCAGCGCGGCCCGTACCCTCGCCTGCAGCCGCACCTGACGCGTCTCACGTCCAACCGCGAGCGCAGCCGCGACAATCAGCAGGCTGAGCGTCACCCAGATGAGGTTGAGCGCCAGCGCCTGGTATCCGAGACGGTCCGGCTGCGTGAACAGCAGCCGGGCGATGCCGACCCCGAAGCCTACCAATAGTACGCCGGCCATGATCAGGTTGGGATAGACCGCCCGCATATCAAAGTAACCGTGCGCGAGCAGCCCTCCCTTTTCAGTCACATTGAACTTGCCTCGCTTCGGACTGAGCAGAGTGACAATCGTCACTCTGACGAGAAATAGCGCCAGCACCGTCTCGTAGATCTCGCTCCAGAATGAATGACGCGAGCTTCCTTGAATGCGGGAATTGGTTGCAATGGCATGGAACATGTGGGGACCCGCGTAAGCGACGATCGCAAGCGGTGAGGCTGCAATAATATTTTGGTCCAGCAACAGGAACGCGAGAGGTGACGTCAGAAAGACGAGGCGTGGGAGTGCGAACAGGAAGTGCAGCATAGCATTGAGGTAGCAAAGCCGCTGCATCAGGCGCAGACCTGGACCAAGCAGAGGATTGTCGGTACGAAAGATTTGCAGCATGCCCCTTGCCCAACGCATGCGCTGACCAATGTGAAGCGCAAGCCGCTCTGTCGCCAGTCCGGCAGCCAACGGAATCCTCAAATAAGCTGTCCGCCAACCGCGGCGCTGTAGCCGCAGCGCTGTGTGTGCGTCCTCTGTTACAGTCTCTACCGCAAAGCCACCAATCGACTCCAGGGCGCGTCGACGGATGACCGCGCATGAACCGCAGAAGAAGGTCGCGTCCCAAAGGTCATTTCCATCCTGCACCAAGCCATAAAACATATTGCCTTCGCTGGGCACACGCACGCCGGCCGCGAGATTTCGTTGAAAAGGATCTGGTGAATAGAAATGATGCGGCGTTTGCAGCAATGCGATCTGCTTGTCGCGCACCAACCACCCTAACGTCATCTGCAGGAACGCTCGGGTTGGAACGTGATCGCAGTCGAAGATCGCTATGAATTCGCCATTCGTATGGCGCATCGCGTGGTTGAGATTGCCAGCCTTGGCGTGGGAATTGTCGGGTCGTATGATATATCCGGCGCCGCACGCTTCGGCAAAGTCCCGAAATGCTGTACGCCGTCCATCGTCAAGAATAAAGACGCGGAACCGATCGCTCGGATAGTCAATGGACAGCGCTGCCAGGACGGTTGCACGCACCACCGACAGTGATTCGTTATAAGTCGGTATATAAATATCAACGGTTGGCCAGGTATCCGGATCGTCTGGCAACGGGGTTGGCTTGCGCCGGAGCGGCCAAGCTGTCTGGATGTAACCCAAGGCCATCACCGTAATGGCATATAGCTCTGCAGATGCCAATGCGACGCCCAGGCCGGCTTGCAATGCACTGTTGAACTCGAGTGTTTCAAATACCCGCCAGACAATATAGCGAAGAGAGACCGCACAGGAGAGCATGACGAGCGCCAGCGTGACGCCGTGCCCGCTCCGCCGGTTGACGAGAAGGAACAGGACGATGGTCGCCACACCGAGCTCCGCCTGTCCGGCGGCATCAAGTGCAACCGTTGCAAATAGGACAATTAAAGTAATGCCGATCACGCCTAGGACAAGACCAGCGAAACGGCCACGCATCGCGCGACGCGTCACGAAGTATCGCAAAGCAGACAATATCGAGGAGGTCACGTCTGCTGTCCCGACCATTCACGAGTGGCCGGCTCGGAGGTCGGTACCGCCCTCTCCCGCTGCGGTCTCGCCGGAAGTCGTAGTGTCAACGCTTGGGCAATGCCGGCAATATCCCGCGCGGCGCGACTCGCCGGTGCAAACACTGCAACGGGCCGCTGGCTGGCTACGGCTTCGGCAACAAACTCGTCGCGGATGACCGTGCCGATAAGGCGGCCCTGTACGTGACGCTGCACGGCTTCTGCCGTAATGCGCGATAGCCGCGACAGAGGGTTCAGCTGATTCAGGACATACCCATGTCTCACGCCACGCGCGGTGCCGAGCGTCGGACCGTAGAACCGCCCTTGCTCGACGACCGGCATAAGGGCAGCCGACGCCGCATCCGCCAGAAGAACCGTTACCAGCATGTCTGTAAACGGGATGATCGACGCCAGAGCGGCGGATGGACCAGGAGGAGTATCCACCACGATGGTTGTGATATTGTCAGCCAGAATGTCCTGGATGACACTCTGGAAGGCGCCAGCTTCCATTGCGTTCACGTTGCCCGCCGGTCCGGCGGACGTTGCGGATTCGCCGTAAGGAATTACCCATACGCCGCACTCGGTTCTTCGCATTGCTAATTGCCAACGCCCAGAGGTCCGCAACTCCGGCATCAATCCTCGCCGGTCCCTTAACGGCAGGCCAAAGTGCAGGCACAGCTCGTTTTGAGGATCCGCGTCGAGCGCAACAACCCGCGCACCGGTGCAAGCCATTTCATACGCAATGTTTGCGGCCAATGTTGTCTTGCCGACCCCACCCTTGGGCGAGGATATGCAAATCAATGGCATGGCGGTGCGTCAATTGCGCCCAAACCGGGAGCCAATGTCAGATTCGGCTGGCGCTTCGGGTGTGAGTCCTCCCCTTTGTTGGCCCGCTAGCCGTCGAAACACCGTTGCCATTGGCGTTGTGCCGCCATGTGAGGGGGACTGCGGAGTGGCCCTCGGCGGAAACGGATTACCATCCGGCATATTGCGTCTCGAGAACAACGGCGGCGGTGTCGGCGTCGATCCAGGCGATGCGTTGCTGGCCTGGCCGGTCGCCAGCCGTAGGCTCTGAGGGATCGGTTCCTGAGCTTTGGGCATTACTGGCTGCGGTATCGCCGGCGTACTGTCGTCGTCACGGCGAAACAATTCGTTCGGACGCTCGGGCGGTAGTGGAGGTGCGGATGGTAGAGGCATGTCAGCGGTTTCAGGGAGGGCGTCGCTTAGTAGGGAGTATGCAGCCGCCACGGTGTCTCCCTCCGATCGGGTATGGTCTTGTTGCACAACGTCCTGTGGCCGCATTTGCTCATTGGCCGCCTGAGCGATAGGCTTCGGGCAGTTGGGTACTGCCAGCGGTCGTAATGTGGGACCATTCCCAAAGTCTCGGTAGCTGAAGTCCTTGCGACCCATCTTGCCAAGGACGCGGCTGACGTCTGACTCGCGCGCGTTGCTCATGCATCGGCCTCCTGCGGGTGGACCTCAATGAAGGTCATGGTACGTTTCGCTCCCGCCAAGCAATTTTTGAGAGCAGCACGAGTGCGGCGGAGTAGTAGTCGGGCGCGTCGGCAACCGACGGCAGCGCCACCGGACCTGACACTCCGGCCGCAGCCGCCGCCGCAATCCGTGCAACCGCCATCATACCAGCGGGCGCCGCATAAGGGGCCTCCTCGCCAGTCTGCAGGTTTACCCAGGCGGGTGGCGGGGCACCGTTACGCGGCGCATAGAATGCCGCAAAGCTGGCAATTGCCGGTGACGATAATCCGGCCCAAATCAGGTAGAGCGGCACGCGGATCGCGTCGTAAGAGCAGCGTGGCGGCCATCCGGGCGCCGGCATGATGTCACTACTGGAGCGACTGATCTGCAGCCAGTCCGACGGCAGAAGCCAGCGGCCAAAGCGCGCGTCGTTGATAATGGATTGTCCGGAGTGTCGGAGAGTGATCCAATCGGCAGATGGCATCAAATGGGAAAGTGCGTCGAAAGCCGTAAATATGTAGTACGACGGGTTAATGGTTATTGCCGCGTCGGTTTGGAACCCAAACAGGCCTGGTAGTAACAGCAGCATTCCGCCGGCGCGGACAATCAGCAGCCGCGATATGTCCGTCGCGATGGCCATTGCCGACCTAGCTTTATCGAGTTCGTTCCAGCGCCGTGCTGCGCGCGCTAATGCCAAAGCGATCAGAAGATCACCGTCCGTCGCATTATTGGGATCAGCTGTTGAACCTGCTGCACCGGCACGATACCGCCAAACATGCAGCGCATCGTTGGATCGACGAAGCGACGCTCGGGTCCAGCGATGGATGAGGTCAAAAGTCGGTCTGTCATCGAAATGCTCGGCGAATAGCATGCCCAAACCCTGGCCTTCTGAGTGGGAAATGCCTCCGTTGCCAGTATCAACGACACGACCATCGTCATTTATAAAACGATTTCGGAACGAAATCCAATCGGCCCGCCCTGCGTCTACTGAGGTCGATGTTAACCCCCATGCACAGGCCGGTACGAGCGGTGCCAGTAGTGCAGTTCGGCGCCTGATTATCTTTTTCGGAGAAACCAAATCCATCCTGGAACACGTATTATAATGTCTTGTCCGCCGATACTTTAAGCCACCTTATCCAAAAAAGACGTTCCCCCGCTATGGCGATTTGTCATATATTTTGGAGCGATCTGCAAAGCTAACCGAATACGCCGACGCATAGGCAGGATGCCTCGCTGTTTGATAGGCCAGACAGCATGAGAGGCGGGCCGACACATTGGGGGCAAGTCAATTCTGATCTCAGTATGTTTCAGGAGATATCTTTGCGGCGTCCAGGCACTTGACGCGCTGCGCGGCGTTTGGTCCGTCACGCTGGAGCGCCGCCTGGTCTGTTAATCGGCGTCCAAGAGGGGCTCTCCGCGGTTTCTGGTGCAACCGGATGATGTCAGGCGCTGGAGTGCCCATATGTCCAGCAACAGATTCCGCTTGATCTTGTATTGCGTTGCCTCGCTATCTTCCCCCTGTGCTACCGGCAGGGCTGCTAGTCCAGCAGGTTCTGCCGGAGCCCAACCGTATCGTCATCCTTTCCCGCTCAACCGCCGCCACCCTTGTTTGTCCGCTCAGTGGCAACGAATCTGCTCAGCCGCATAGCCGCTATCAGCGCCATCTGGCTGATCTGCCTTGCTAAGGGATCTGCCTGCTGCTCTGAGCGTCCAGGTCAGGCGCTTCCGCCGCGCAACGCGTGAGTGTCCGCGCCGGGTCTTTGCCGAACGGCTGCCGGACGTTGTCATGCCGCGCGCACGCCGCGCGTTGCGGCTGGCCAACATTCAACACCACGCTGCCATCGCGCTGGGCGGCGAAGCGGGTTCACGCCTCGCGCACCGTCTGACCATGCCGGTCAACGCCACCACCCTCCTCGGCATGCTCCGCCGCCGCGCGCCGGTAACGCGGGACCAGACGCCGCGTGTGCTCCGTGTCGATAAGTGGGCATGGCGCCGGGGGCACCGCTACGGAACGATCCTTGTCGATCTCGAGAAGCGTTTCGTTGTCGACCTCCTACCGGATCGCAACGCCTAGACACTGGTTGTCTGGCTCAGACAGCATCCAGGAATCGAGATCATCAGCCGCGACCACAGCGGCACCCTTGCGGATGCCGCACGGCGGGCGGCGCCTGAAGCCGTTCAGGTCGCCGATCGGTGGCATCTGCTTGAGAATTGCAGCCGCGCCTTACTCGAAGCGGTGAAGCGCCATCGCGCCGATCTCCAGGCGGCAGTGCAACAAGTCACGGCCGAAGCGGACGTGCCACAAGTGGCGCCGCTTATCCCGCAATCCCGACGTCACCGCCGAGCGCACCCGCACGCGTATGGCGCTCTTGGCGGCGACCGAGAGGGATTTCGCCCGCATTAAGGCTGCAGTGATGCGCCAGCGTGCTCCGCCGCGCGGCACTGCCAAAATCGGCCTGTCGGGGCGGTGCTCAACAAGCACAAAATGAAAAAGCATTCCGATCTGGATATCACCGACACCGGGTTCGGCTTTGCCGGAAAAACCGCCGAGATCGCCGCCAGTTGAGCCGCAAGTGACGGATCAACGTTATCGATGGTGCGCTGCCGCCAACTCGGTGCGGTGCTGGCCGCTGCCCGCCTGGACCGCATCACCCGCCGGGCGCATACGCTCTCGCAACTGCTGGAGGATGGGTATTCCATTCGCGCTGCCGACATGCCCGGCGCGGACGACCTGATGATACGCATTTGCGCCACGATGGCGCAGAAGGAGCGAGAGCTGATCAGCGAACGGACGCGGGCGGCGCTGGCGCCCGCACGGGCGCGGGGCAAGGCGCTGGGTGGTGAGCGAGGCTACCGGCCCGACGCCGGCCCTGACGCGCGCGCCGCGGCCCAGGCGCGGCGGATGGAGGCGGAGCAGACCGCCCATCGGCTGGCACTGGAGGTGGAGGCGCTGCGGGCGGCGGGCTTCACGACGCATCGGGAGCTGGCGGAGGCACTGACCGCACGTGGCGTCCCGACACCGCGAGGCAGCACCCAGTGGCCGCATACGACGGTGGCGCGGCTGCTGGTGCGGGCCGTCCCTACCCTGCCGGTTTCGGGCGCCTGCGCCTGATCCGCCGTTTTGCATCGCCGAGCTGCACCCAAACAGGTGCATGATCGCTCGCGCCCTCCTGGCCACGCACGGCCCGGTCAACCCCGGCATCCACAAGCCGCTGCCCAAGTGACGGGCTGAGCAGAATATGGTCGATCCGCAGCCCGGCGTCGCGGCGCCAGCGGTCACGCTTGTAGTCCCAGAACGTGTAGATCGTTTCGTCTAGGTGGCAGGTGCGCAGCGCATCGATCCAGCCCTGGTCCAGCAGCCGCCGATAGGCCTGCCGCGGCGCCGGCTGCACCAGGGCGTCCTTGGCCCAAGACTTCGTTGGGTAGATGTCGGCGTCCGACGGGACAACGTTATAGTCCCCCGCCAGGACGACCGGCACCTCCGCGGCCAGCAGGTCTGCGGCATGCGCGATCAGCCGCTCGAACCACGCCAGCTTGTAGTCGAATTTCGGCCCCGGCTGTGGATTGCCGTTGGGCAGGTAGAGGCAGCCGACCAACACGCCCGACACCGCAGCCTCAATGTAGCGTCTCTGCTGGTCGGTCGGGTCGCCGGGCAACGTGCTGCGGGTCAGAACAGGCTCAGTGCCGCGGGCGAGGATTGCCACGCCGTTCCAGCTTTGCTCGCCGCGCCACACGGCGCCGTAACCGGCGTCCTGAATGGCAGCGGCCGGGAATTGCCCGTCCGTCGCCTTCAGTTCTTGCAGGCAGACCACGTCGGGCTGCGCCTGCGCCAGCCAGGCGAGCAGGTTCGGCAGCCGGCGATGGACGCCGTTGATGTTGAAGGTCGCAATCTTCAGCGGTTGGCTCCTGGCCAGCCGGAACGTACCGCGACTGGCCGGGTTGCGACGGCTGGAATTCGTCCTGCCGCCGCATTGACGTGGCCTCGGGCCACGCCGTTCCCTGGCACGCCGTGGACAAAACTTATCCCGGCTGCGGCGGCTTGGGACGAGGGATGGCGCAGACGCCGGCAATTGCATCGCCGGCCTCAACTTCATCGATCGTGGCCTGGTCCACATCGGTCAGGAAGGTGGCGTGGAACCGATTGACCATGTTGCTCAACCCAACCGTCAAGCAGATGTCCATGATCTGCGGCGCGGAGAAATGCTTCGCCAGCGCCGCGTACGTCGCGTCATCGATCGGCTCCAGCCGCGTCGATTTCTGTGCATACCGAACAATGGCCGCTTGCGCGGCATCATAAACACCTTCTGGCAGCGGATCATTGTTCAGGTGGTGCAACTGCTCTTCCGTCAACCCAAGGCTCCGACCGAGCACTGTGTGGGTGGGGATTCAGTAGTAGCAGTTGTTAACAACAGTGGCGGTCAGATAGGCCAGCTCGGCATGCTGTGGATCCAGGGTCGTATTGCCGCGATAGACAGTATTGGCCAACCCCGAAAACCCACGCCCCACCTCAGGCCGATTGGCCATCGCACGGTAGATGTTGATCAGGCGGCCGCGTGTCTGGCTAACATGTTGAAGATAGGCGCGCGCATCAGCCGATAACCGGGGGTCCTTCTCATCCATTAACGGTATTCGTGCCATGTGGCTCTCCTCCTACTCCTGCCAGATGTGTTCACACCTTTCGGCCTGTGCCGGCACGTGGCCAAATGTTCAGTACTCGAGGATTGCCCGCCCCAGAATGGCGCCACTATGCAGGTCATGGCAGGCCTCGTTGATCTGTTCCAGGCGGTAGCGCCGCGTGATCAGGCGATCGAGCGGGAAGCGGCCTTCCTGATACCAACGCAGATACATGCCGAAATCCCGATCCGGGAAAGCGGCGCCGAGACTGCCGCGGAAAATCCGCTGGCCCGACGTGAACAGAGCCGGATCCAGCGTGACTTTCTCCTGCGGAATGCCAATCAGTACGGCCATGCCACCGAAATTGTCAGCGCCGACGCCGCCAGACCGCGTCGCCTGCAGGATTTGCTCAATTGTGCGCTGGCGGCCGATAGCATCAAAGGCGAAGTCGGCGCCACCGTTGGTGAGGTCGCGGACCGCCACGACCGCATCCGCGTTGCCCGAGGCGTTTACGGTGTGGGTGGCGCCGAAGAGCCGGGCGAATTCCAGCTTCTTGTCGTCCAGATCGACCGCAATGATCGGATAGGCGCCGACGATGGCGGCGGCCTGGATGGCCGAGAGGCCGACCCCGCCCGCACCGAACACGGCGACCGACTGGCCGGCGCGGACCCCTGCAGTGTGCAGCACGGCGCCGGCGCCGGTCAGCACCGCGCAGCCGACGATACAGCTCAAATCTTTCGGCTGGTCGCTGGTGATCGGCACCACCAGTTCCTTGTTGACCTGCACATCGCGCGCCCAGGTGTAAACGGGGCCATGCGCGGTCTGCCCCCGAAAGGTCGCGCCAGTGACGGTGCGTGGGGCGGCGCCGCGAATGGGTGTGCGCGGCACCCAGGTCACGATGCACATGTCGCCAACCCGGAGATGGGTGACGCCGCCGCCGATCCGTGTCACCACGCCCGTGCCTTCATGGCCGAGCAGCAACGGGCGGTCGAGGGCGCCATTATGCATCTGGTGCAATTGCGAATGGCAAACCCCGCTCGAATACAGCTTGACGGTAACCTGATCGGGGCCAGGGTCGGGCAGATCGATCTCTTCAAGGACCAGGTCGGCGTTTACCGTGGTCTGGACGGCCGCAATGGTTTTCATGGACGTGGTTTCCTCATCGGGGGCGCTGCATGCGACCCTTGGCTGATAATGATCATCCTACAGAATACGGCCTGCAACGGAATGATGTTCGACGCGGTGGCTGACGGGCTCTGGCTGAAGCGCGGATCGAGGCGATCGGCGATATGGTTGAAACGCATCGGTTTGAACTCTCGGGCGGGCGCGGCTCGCCGCCGGGGTCGCCTGACGTTGATCCGCACCGGTTCAGTCCGGTTCATCATCGACCAACGGTCGATGGTCGGTGGTGAACACCCCGGACACCTCAGATCAACGTTCCAATTCCCAAAAGACATGTTCCGACTAGGTGACACCGCATGGTCCGCCGCGGCTCCTGCCGAGAAAGCCTCGTTGCTGGTGCCTTGACGTAGCCAATGCAGCGCAGCATGGCTTGGCTTCCCCCTCAATAGGTCCCCGGCCCTGTCGTTCTGTTGGCTGGTTAGTAGGCTGACAAAAATCTCGGATAAAAACCCAAGCATTTTCAATGTCAAATACGGGAGGTCTGGCGGAGGGGATGAGATTCGAACTCACGGTACGGGTTGACCCCGTACAACGGTTTAGCAAACCGCCGCCTTCAGCCACTCGGCCACCCCTCCGCCGGAGGGCACATCCCCGGACTCGCGTCCGGACACGGCGTTTGCAGCCCTGCTTCTAACGCTACCGGCGGCGGACCGTCAAACGCCGAATTGCCGCCGGCGCCACCGGTCAGCTCAAAGCCACCTCAAATCCCTTCGCCGTCCCCGGCCGCGCCATCATCCGCTCGTACCATGCCTTCACGTTCGGGAAATCCGCCAGGTCCACCTTGTGCCGCTCATGCCGCCACGCCCAGCCCAGAATGGCGAAATCGGCGATCGACACCTCATCGGCGACGTAGTCCCGCCCGGCCAGCCGCTTGTCCAACACCCCGTACAGCCGGCGGGTCTCCTTCATGTAGCGCTCCAGCCCGTATTTCTGGTCGGCCGGATTTTCGACCATCAGGAAGTGGTGAACCTGCCCCGGCATCGGGCCAAACCCGCCCATCTGCCACATCAGCCACTCCAGCACCGGCACCTGCTTGCGCGCATCCGTCGGATAGAACTTCCCCGTCTTCTGTCCCAGGTAGATCAGGATCGCGCCCGACTCGAACACGCTGATCGGCTGCCCGCCCGGCCCGTCCGGATCGACGATCGCCGGAATCCGGTTGTTCGGGCTGATCTTCAGAAACTCCGGCGCAAACTGCTCATTCTTCGAGATGTTGACCGGATGGACGTTATACGCCAGCCCCATCTCCTCCAGTGCTACGCTGATCTTGCGGCCGTTCGGCGTGTTCCAGGTGTAGAATTCGATCGGCAACGGACTTCTCCCCAGGAGGTTTGCGCCGCACAGTGACCGCTCATTGCAGCCCGAACAAGGGGAGCCTCAAGCCGGTGAAAATTGCCACCTGGAACGTCAACTCGATCCGCCAGCGGGAGGGCCATGTGCAACGCTGGCTGCAGCGCTGCGAACCGGACGTGCTGTTCCTGCAGGAGATCAAGTGCGAGACTGCCGCGTTTCCGGCGAAGACCTATGAGGCGCTCGGCTATACCACCGAGGCGGTCGGCCAGAAGTCCTACAACGGCGTTGCCGTCCTCACTCGCCAGCCCTTCACCGTCATCCATCGCGCGCTGCCGGGCCTGCCCGAGGATGACGCCCAGGCGCGTTACATCGAGATCGAGACCGCCGGCATGACGCTGATCGGCATCTACCTGCCGAACGGCAACTCCCGCGGCGAGGAGGGCTTCGCCTACAAACTGGCCTGGATGGACTGCCTGATCGCGCGTGCGAAGGCGCTGCTGGAGCGGGACATACCCCTGGTGATCACCGGCGACTTCAATGTCTGCCCGACCGATGACGACTTTGCCCCCGGCGCGCTGTCGCCCGACGACGCCCTGGTTCGCTTGGAGTCGCGCCAGCGCTTCCGCAGCTTGATATGGTCCGGCCTGACCGATGCTGTGCGCGCGATCCATCCGCACGGCGCGCAATACACGTTCTGGGATTATCAGGCCGGTGCCTGGCAGCGCGACCTGGGCCTGCGCATCGATCACGCTCTGCTGTCACCGACGCTGGCGCAACGTCTATTCGCCGCCGCCCCGGACCGCGAGGAGCGGGCGCAGGCGCAGCCGTCCGATCACGTACCGGTGATGATCGAACTGTCGTGACGGTGCGTCAGCCGCCGTGGTCGAGATGGCCCTCGGCCAACCGCTGCAGCGCCTGGTGAATCTTCAGGTCGATCTCGATCCCCTCCTGCAGCAGGCGCGCGCGGGTTCGGTAGGCGCGCTCGCCGGGAATGCGGATCTCCGCCACGCCCTCCTGCGGCGGGTTCGCCTTGATCGTATCGATCCGCCGCGTGACCTCGCGCCGATACTCGTCCAACGGCAGGAACAGGTCAGGCTTGAAAGCAATGAAAAGATAGCCGCTGACCCCGCTCTCCGGTCGCAAGCCGAAGGTCAGGGCGCCAAGCGCATCCATGGCCAAGGCGAGGCCAAAGCCCTTGTAGCCGCCCTCCTTCCCGCCGAACGGCAGCAGCGTGCCCTGCCGCGCGACGTGCGCGTCCGTCGTCGGTCGCCCGTCGGGACCCAGCGCGACGCCCTCGGGGATCGGGATGCCCATGCGGTCGCGGAACTGCAGATCGGTGCCCATGAACGCCGATGTGCCCATGTCGATGACCAGCGGATCGCCTTCGGTCGGGAAGCCGAACGCGATGGGGTTGGTGCCGAGCGCGGGGCTTGTACCGCCGAACGGCGCGACCGACGGCGGCGAGGCGACGGTATGGATCACTACCAGCCCGGCGCGGGCAATCATCTCGCAGTAATAGGCGCTGCGGCCGGTCATCCAGGTGTTTGCGAGGGAAACGATCGCCAGGCCGTGTGCCTGCGCCCGGTCTATCACGGTCTGCGCCACCCGGGCGGCAACGACCATGCCGGTGTTGTTGCCGCCATCAATGACGGCGGTCGGTCCTGACTCCCGCAGTGTCGTGATCGGGCGCCTCGGCAGCCCGAAATCCGCTGCGTCAACCACGTTCAGCAATTTTGGCAATCCGGAGTATTCATAGCCGCATAGCGCCGCATCCAACACATGATCCGTCAGCAGGCGTGCATCGTCCGCATCGTAGCCGGCCCCGCGCATCGCCGCCTCACCGAGGGCCCGCGCCTCGGCCACCGTCAGGTGCACGCGCGCATTCGCCATACTGTTGGACAGACTCATGGACATCTCCTGCACCGGCCACGGACCGGTAAGCTGTTGCGCGAGCGATCCTGCGTTACATGGCCGCCCGGCTGTGTTTTCTGCTGGCCGCGGACCGTAGACGCTGGCAGCGGTGCAGGCCAGGGGGAGCCGACGGCCGGGTTGCCCGCACAATCCTTCTATGGTCCATCTGCGGCCGAAGAGGATTTGCCATGCCACAACACCGCCGCCTCCCGGCCGGGTTCTTATTCAGGGCGCCGTGACCGAACCTGCTCAGCCGCAGCGGCTTCGTGCCCACAACGCAAACTGGATTTTGTTCTGGATGTGCGTGCTGGTGACGGTGAACCAGCTTGGCTTCGGCGGCGTGGTGCCGACGCTGCCGCTCTACGCGCAGTCCTTCGGCGTCTCGATGTCGGCGATCGGCATGGCGATTGCGGTGTATGGCCTTGCCCGCTTTGCCGGCGCTATTCCCGCCGCCTGGCTGTCCGACGCGTTCGGCCGCCGCTGGGCGCTGGTCCTGGGCGGTGCTGTCACCTCGGCCGGTAATCTGTGGTGTGCGCTGGCGCACAACTACCCGGAGTTCATCGTTGCCCGCTT
>JAFEFW010000626.1 GCA_018240405.1 Pseudomonadota bacterium | reverse complement strand
ATCCTCATGCTCCACCGCCGGCGGGCGGTCAGCCCCCACATCCCGGTCCATTGAGACCTCCACCAGCACCGCCTAGATAGGCACCATGCCCCGCGAAGGCGGGTGAAACCGGCGCTCTGTCCCGACGTCCGGCAACCCCACCCGTGACTCGCCGCCGCCTGTGCGCTAGGTCACACGCTTTCGCCGAACCTTCGGAACCCAGACCACCCATGGCCAGCAGCAACGATATCCGCGCGACCTTCCTGGACTACTTCGCCCGCAATGACCACCAGGTGGTGGAAAGCTCGCCGCTGGTCCCGCGCAATGACCCGACGCTGATGTTCGCCAACTCGGGCATGGGCCAGTTCAAGAATGTCTTCACCGGCCAGGAGAAGCGCGGATACGTCCGCGCCACCACGGCCCAGAAATGCGTGCGCGCCGGCGGCAAGCACAACGACCTGGACAATGTCGGCTACACCGCCCGCCACCACACCTTCTTCGAAATGCTGGGGAATTTCAGCTTCGGCGACTACTTCAAGGAGCGGGCGATCCCGTACGCCTGGGAACTGCTGACCAAGGACTTCGGCATCGACAAATCGCGCCTGCTGGTCACCGTCTACTCGGAGGACGATGACGCCGCCGCGATCTGGAAGAAGGTTGCCGGCCTGTCCGACGACCGCATCATCCGCATCAGCACCTCCGACAATTTCTGGCGCATGGGCGATACCGGCCCCTGCGGCCCGTGCAGCGAGATCTTCTACGACCACGGCGACCACATCCCCGGCGGCCCGCCCGGCAGCCCGGATGAGGACGGCGACCGCTTCATCGAGATCTGGAACCTTGTGTTCATGCAGTACGAGGAAGGCCCGCCCGGCACACGCGTGGCGCTGCCGCGGCCCTCGATCGACACCGGCATGGGGCTGGAGCGCTTCGCCGCCATCCTGCAGGGCAAGCACGACAACTACGACACCGATACGCTGCGCGCGCTGATCCTGGCCTCCGCTGAGGCGACCGGACAGGACCCGGACGGCCCGTTCAAGACCAGCCACCGGGTGGTGGCCGACCATCTGCGCTCCAGCGCCTTCCTGATGGCCGACGGCGTGCTGCCATCCAATGAAGGCCGCGGCTACGTCCTGCGCCGCATCATGCGCCGCGCCATGCGCCACATCGCCATGATGGGCGCGCGCGAGCCAGTGATGTACCGGCTGGTGCCGGCCCTCGTGCGCCAGATGGGCACCGCCTACCCCGAGCTGGTGCGTGCCGAGGCGCTGATCCAGGAAACGCTGAAGCTGGAGGAGACGCGGTTCAAGCAGCTTCTCGACCGCGGCCTGCACCTGCTGGCCGAGGAAACCGGCCGGCTCGGCGACCGCCAGCCCCTGCCCGGCACCGTTGCTTTCCGGCTGTACGACACCTATGGCTTCCCGCTCGACCTGACTCAGGACGCACTGCGCGAGCAGGGCCGCAGCGTTGATCTCGATGGGTTCGAGGCGGCGATGCAGGAGCAGCGTGCTCGTGCCCGCGCCGCCTGGGCCGGAACCGGTGAGGCAGCAACCGAAGGCGTGTGGTTCGAGATCAAGGAACGCGTCGGCGCGTCCGAGTTCCTCGGCTACGCCACCGAAACCGCGGAGGCCGAAATCGTCGCCGTCGTCGCCAACGGCGCCGTCACCGACAGTGCGCCTGCCGGCACCGATGTTGCCGTCGTGCTGAACCAGACGCCATTCTACGGCGAAAGCGGCGGTCAGGTCGGCGACACCGGTGTCATCACCGGCGCTAACGGCCTGCGCATTGCCGTCACCGACACCCAGCGCAAGCTCGGCGACCTGTTCATCCACCTGGGCCGGGTCGAGGAAGGCACCGCCACCACCGGCATCCCCGTCGTCGCCACCGTGGAGCACACCCGCCGCACCGCCATCCGTGCCCACCACTCCGCCACCCACCTGCTGCACGAGGCGCTGCGCCGCAAGCTCGGCACCCATGTGCAGCAGAAGGGCAGCCTCAACGCCCCGGACCGGCTGCGCTTCGACGTCTCGCAGCCCCGCCCGATCACGGCGGACGAACTGCAATGGGTTGAGGCCGAGGTGAACGCCCGCATCCGCGAGAATTCGGACGTCGTTACGCGCCTGATGACCCCCGACGCCGCGGTCGAAATGGGCGCCATGGCGCTGTTCGGCGAGAAATACGGCGATGAGGTGCGCGTCGTCGCAATGGGCGCACCCGACGGCAACAAGGCGGCGTGGTCGATCGAACTGTGCGGCGGCACCCATGTCCGGCGCACCGGTGATATCGGCTATTTCCGCATCGTCGGCGAAAGCGCCGTCGCCGCCGGGGTACGTCGCATTGAGGCGGTGACCGGCGCCTCCGCCGAAGCCGTGGTCGCTGACATCCAGGGACGCCTGTACGAGACCGCCGCTGCGCTGCGCACCGCGCCGGCCGAGGTGCCGGAGCGGGTCAACGCCTTGCAGGAGACGATCCGCAAACTGCAGGCACAGGTCACGGACCTGCAAAAGAAGCTGGCCACCGGCGGCACCGCCGCCACGGTGGAGGACGTCGGTGGGGTGAAGCTGTCGGCCCGCAACCTGGGCGACGTACCGGCACGCGACCTGAAAGGTCTGGCCGAGGCAATCGGCAAGCAGCAGGAATCAGGTGTTGTCGCGCTGGTCTCTACCGCCGAGGGCAAGGCCAGCATCGTTGTTTCCGTCTCTCCGGACCTGACCAGCAGGTTCAGCGCCGTGGATCTGGTCCGCGCTGCCTCTGCCGCAGTGGGCGGCAAAGGCGGCGGCGGCCGACCGGATCTGGCGCAGGCCGGCGGACCGGACGGGTCAAAGGCGGACGATGCACTGGCCGCGGTACGCGCAGCACTGGTTGCTTAGCGTACCGCTTGCCGGCCTCCGCAACCGCGCGGACCGCGCGGCAACGGATGCTGCCTAAACCCCCGCCAGCATGTTGCTGATTCGCAGTCCCAAGGCATCCACCGTGAACGGCTTGGTCAGGACTTGCGTGTTGTGGCCAGCGGGGCGTTCGCCCAGTACGACAGCTTCCGCGTAGCCCGTTATGAACAGCACTTTCATCTGCGGCCGCAGCTCCAGCCCGGCGTCAGCAATCTGGCGTCCGTTCATGCCACCCGGCAGCCCGACATCCGTAACCAGCAGGTCGATACGGATATCGGTTCGCAGGATGCCCAGCGCCTCAACGCCTTCCCCAGCCTGGATGACACGATAGCCCTGGTCGCTTAACACCTCGGCGATCAACGCCCGTACCGAGGGCTCGTCGTCGACAACGAGCACCGTCTCACCCTGCGCCTGTTCCATTATGTCGGAATTGGCTGCCGCTATCACGCGGTCCGTCGCCTCGCCATCATAGCGTGGCAGGTGCAGCCACATTGTCGTGCCGGCACCCACTGTCGACTCTATGCTGATCTGGCCCCCGGACTGCTGGGCAAAGCCGTAGATCATCGACAGGCCAAGGCCGGTGCCCTGTCCCAGCGGCTTGGTGGTAAAGAACGGGTCGAACGCCCGCTTGATCACGTCCTGCGGCATGCCGCAGCCCTGGTCGGTCACGGCGAGTGCAATGTAATCGCCCGCCGGGATGCCGAGCCTCGCCGCGCGCACGCCATCCAGCGAGCGGTTTGACGTCTCGATGGTGATCTGCCCGCCATCCGGCATCGCATCCCGCGCATTGATGCAAAGGTTCAGAAGCGCGCTTTCCAGCTGGCTTGAATCAATCCGTGATGTCCACAAACCGGCTGCCGGCCGGACGACCAGCACCACAGACGGCCCGACCGTCCGATGGATCAGTTCCTCCATACCCAGCACCAGCCGGTTCACGTCGGTCGGCTGCGGATCCAGCGTCTGGCGGCGGGAGAATGCCAGCAGCCGGTGTGTTACGGACGCTGCCCGGCGTGACGCACCCTGCGCTGCTTCGATATAGCGGTCCAGATCGGTAACCCGGCCTTGCTTGAGCCGCTTCTGCAACAGCTCGAGATTGCCCATGATGCCGGCCAGCAGGTTGTTGAAGTCATGCGCCAGGCCGCCGGTCAGCTGCCCGACCGCCTCCATTTTCTGCGCCTGCCGCAGCGCGTCCTCGACCCGTTCGCGCTCCGCGATTTCCTGGCGCAGCCGTTCGTTCGCGGCGGCGAGGACATGCACGTGCTGCTTCTGCTCCGTCAGATCGGTCAAGATGCCGCAAAGCACCGCATCGGTGCCTTCCTCGCGCAGGACGTTCAGCGACAGGTAGACTGGGATTGCTCGCCCGTCCGCGGCGGTCAGGGTCAACTCGTCCCGCGTCACACCGCGCGTTGCGTCACGCAACAGGCGTTCAAAGACTGCCAGGTCGGCCGAGTCTACGAACGGATGTAGCGGTTGCCCGACGATGCGCTGCTGCGGCATGCCCAGCATCGTGGCGAGGCGTCGGTTGCAGTACAAGACGGTGCCGTCAAAGCCGAGCGTGACAGCGCCTTCCTGCATCTGCTCGATCAGCATCTGGTATGGCCGATCAGCGCTCTTCAGTGTGTAGATCTGATGCTGGTCGTCGTTGGCGGCCACCACCAGCGCATCGGCGTCGCCGCGCCGGATAGCTTCGAGCGTCTCCTGACAATCAGTCAGTCGGTCCTCGAGCTCCCGGATACGACTCAGAAGCGTCAGCGAGCCGGTATCGGACCGATCGGCGTTCATGGCGGAGTTGCTGGGGCAAGATCCAGCATGATCAGAAGCTTCTCGGAATTGGACAAATCCCCGATAATCCGGCGCACCGGCAAGGGCAACAGTTTCAGCAGGGTCGGTGCCGCAATCACCTGATATTCGCGTGCCATCTCGGGAAGTTGATAGATATCGATTACTTCCAGATCGACCTGTCCGTCGAGTCGGGTGTTGCAAACGTTGCGAAGCGTTTCGATCGCCTTGCGCGAGCGCTGCGTACTGCCGGCAACGATCAGCCGCAGCCGATAGCTGGTTGGATCGGCAACCGCCGCCACATTCATGGCGGTTCTGACTTCTGCCTGATATCCAGTCCGACCAGAACTTTTTCCAGGTTCGACAAGTCGCCAATGATCCGCTTGAGCGGTTCCGGCAGCCGGCGCACCAATGTCGGGATCGCCAGGATCTGGTCGCCGGCGGCAAGCTGCGGGTTCTGCGCCAGGTCGATGACGTCGATCTCGTAACGGCCTGGCAGATAGGCATCGCAGACCCGCTTGAGATTGCTGACCGCGGCAAGCGACTTTGTCGTCTGGCCGGCGATGTACAGGCGCAGGCGGTAGTAATCGTCGTCAGGAAAGAGATCGCTCATTCTGCGGCTCCCCTGCGGGCGGCCCTGGCAGCGTTGTCACGTAACAGGACGTCCTCGTGCGCATTATCTTCCGCAATCAGCATTGCGCTCTCGTCTTCCTCGGCTTTGATGGCGGCCTGCAATTCGGCGATCTGCCGCTCGATCGTTTCGCGCTTTCTAACGATCTCCCGCCGCCGGCGCTCGATCGACTCCTGCCGCCGCAGCGCCGCCGCTTTCTCCCGGGCTTCCTGCGTCAGCCGAGCGGTTCCGGTCAGGACGCCATCGGGGCCGATATAGGCGTCGTTCAGCACGATCCCCTCGTCGGTGATCCGATACTCACGCACCTGATTCGAGTGGCTCATGCCCCGTGACTTGATTACGTACAGCGTGCGAGTCCGCTCGCCGTTGGCGTCGACATCCATCAACCGGATCCAGGCATCCATCAGCGACGCCATGCCGTTTTCGCTGGTGTCTCGCTTCTCCTCGTCGCGCGTCAGGCTGGTGAAGACCCCGGTGATGCCGCGTGCCTTCAATAGGTCCAACATGCGCAGCAAGGTCGCGTGCACCTCATTGTCCGGTCCCCGGTAGGCCGACAGGGGGTCGAGCACCACGACCTCGGGCTTGAACCGGTCCAGATCGCGGTGCATGCGCGCCAGGTGCATCTCCAGCCCGTACAGGTTTGGCCGCGCCGCTTCGAAGCGCAGCAGGCCCGCATCGATGTGCTGGCGCAGGTCCAGCCCGACCGATTGCGCGTTGCGGATGATCTCGCCGGAACTCTCCTCCAGAGCGAAGTAGAGGCAGCGCTCGCCGCGACTGCAGGTGGCGTGAGCAAAATGCGTGGCAAAGGTGGTCTTGCCGGTGCCGGCTACGCCCGAAAGCAGGATGCTCGAGCCACGGTAGAAGCCACCCTTGCGAAGCATCCGGTCGAGATCCGGGACGCCGGTGGAGACGATATCGCTGCTGACACGGATGTCACGGCCGGACGAGGTGACCGGCAGGACAGTGATGCCGTCATGGTCGATCAGGAACGGGTACTCATTGGTGCCGTGGGCAGACCCACGATACTTCACGACGCGCAGGCGCCTTGTCGTGATCTGCTCTGTCACCCGGTTATCCAGCAGGATGACGCAGTCAGAAACGTATTCCTCCAGCCCCTGTCGGGTCAGCTGACCCTCGCCGCGCTCGCCGGTGATAATAGTCGTCAGGCCACGGTCCTTCAGCCAGCCGAACAGCCGCCGCAACTCTGCCCGCAGGATGCCGTGGTCGGTGAAGCCGGAGAACAATGTCTCGATAGTGTCCAGAACGACCCGCCTCGCGCCGATCTGGTCGACCGCAAACCCGATGCGAATGAACAGGCCTTCCAGGTCGTACTCGCCGTTTTCCTCAATTTCGGCACGCTCGACATGGACATGGTCGATTGCCAGCTTCCGCTCCGCAATCAGGTTATCCAGATCGAAACCCAGCGAGGCGACGTTCTTCGCAAGGTCGCCCGCCCGCTCTTCGAAGCTGATAAAGACACCTGGCTCATCAAAGTGGATGGCGCCATTGACCAGGAAGGTGGTCGCGAACAGCGTCTTGCCGCACCCGGCCGAGCCGCACACGAGCGTCGGCCGCCCAGTCGGCAACCCACCCAGCGTGATGTCATCAAATCCAGAGATGCCGGTCAGTGACTTCGGCAGCGCCAGTGTCGTGGTCGCGTCTGCTGGCATGGGTCAGGCCGGCCCCGCGAGTCCCGATGCAAAGGCGCCTGTTATGTACGTCGTCTCAAATGAACGCATTCGTAGTCCTGTCGCAGAAAGAGGCCGTCAAGCAATCACGTGACCGTGATCACATGCGAGCCTCGGTGGCTGGTGGCTCAATCCGATTGTGTCTCAATTTGCTTCAGCCCGGTGAGCCCCTTCCGGACGAATTGCCCAAGTTTGTTCTGATTTGGAGTACAAAACGACGTGAGCCTGCGGCGCTTGACAGCTCTCGCTTTGGCTGTCGCTGTAGCAGCCATTGCCGCCTGGACATCGTCATGGCCCATCTGTCGCTGCACACGCCGATCGGCGACCTCACGGTATTCGAGGCAGACGGTGCGATTGTGTCGCTTGACTGGGGCTGGGTCTATGACGCGCAGCCGACACCACTCTTGGAACGGGCGCGCGACCAGCTTTATGATTACTTTGACGGCCGGCTGAAAGCGTTTGATCTGCCGTTGGCTCCGGCCGGCACACCATACCGCCAGGCGGTCTGGAAAGCGCTTTGCGCAATCCCCTACGGCGAAACCCGCACCTATGTCGATATCGCGCGAGTGGCCGGCGGCTCGCCTCGCTCCGTTGGGCAGGCGAACGGACACAACCCGATCCCCGTCTTCATCCCGTGCCACCGCGTCGTCGCCACGGCGCACCTTGGCGGCTATTCGGGAGGCGATGGTCTGGATACGAAGCGCTGGCTGCTGACGCTGGAAAATCCACAGGCTGCGCTACTGTAGACAGGGCGCGTGGCCGCGGACAAAAATGCCGCCACAGATTTGTCGAACCATGACGGAGATCGGCGATGCGCTTCGGTCTGTTTGGCGCCGCTCAGGCGCAGCGCGGCGGACCGGACGTCGACAGCGCGGCGGGCTTCAAGGATTACATCGATTACGTTATTGAGGCGGAGGCGCTGGGCTACGAGAGCGCCTTCATCGTCGAACATCATTTCACGGGCTTTGGCCAGGTGTCAGCCACGCTGAACCTGCTGACCTGGATCGGCGCCCGCACATCCACCCTGCGCCTGGGCACAGCGGTGATAGTGCTGCCGTGGCACAACCCGGTGCTGCTGGCGGAACAGGCGGCGACGGTCGACCTGCTGTCCGGCGGTCGGCTGGATTTCGGCATCGGCAAGGGCTACCGCCACAACGAATTCGCCGGGTTCCGCATCCCGATGGAGGAAGCCGGCCCACGGTTTGAGGAAGCGATCGACATCATCACCCGGTCCTGGGTGTCGAATGAGCGATTTTCCTTTCACGGCAAATACTGGCAGTTCGACGACGTCATCGTTGAGCCACCGGCCATCCAGAAGCCGCATCCGCCGTTCTGGCAGGGCGCCGGTCATGCCGACAGCATCCGCCGCGTGGCCGCTCGGGGGCATAACCTGCTGCTGGACCAGTTCGCTTCGCTGGACGAGACGATCAGCCGCTTCAACACCTACAAAGCGGCGATGCTATCCAATGGGTTCGGCTTCAACCCGCTGCAGGTCGGCGTCGCCAGAGCGTTCCTGGTAGCCGACACGCCGGAGGAAAAGGCGGCGGCGATCGAACGCCGGATGACGGCGACGAAACGGATGCATGCGATCAGCCAGCGGCCCGATGGGAACAATGCGGCCAGCATCATGGCGTTCTCCGATACGCGCGAAGCCAATGAGGAGGCGACGCTGTACGGCACCCCAGACGAGATCTGCCGCAAGATCGAACGCCTGCAGGCCGCCGGCGTCGAGTATCTCCTGCTGAACGGCGGCGGTACGTCGCGCGAGAACCTGCGCCGCTTCGCCCGCGAAGTGATGCCAAGTTTCCGCTCCGAGTCGCCGCCGCGGACCGTGGCCGCGGAATGACTCGCCGCGTCGCAGTCTTCACCTGCCATTTCCGGCCCGCCTGAAGCCGCCGCTGGCCGGCGCACCTGACCCCAACGGTTCCGACACAGCCCGCCAGACGTCACGACAGGTGTCGGTTTGCGGCTTCCCTCGTTATATGTCTTCAGCTACAACGTGCCACTGCGGAGGTGCGGCGCATGTGGCGCGAAGCGGTCCTGGCTTGTTGTCTGTCTTGCTCCGCACTCAGCCATGCCGCGGTGGTGACGGACGCGGCCGGCCGCACCGTCGCCTTACCTGACCGAATACAGCGGGTTGTCGCCGCCGTTTCAAACGCGGCCCTGTATGGCCGCAGCCTGACCCCGGCAGAGCGGGACGCTGTCGTGGACGGCGCGATGACTATCCGACCATGAAAGGACCTGTCTGGTGAGACGCCTTTTGCTGATTGCCTGGTTGCTGCTGGCGTCTTTTTCCGCCAGGGCCGGGGAGTTGACTGTGTTTGCCGCCGCCAGCCTCACGGACGCGCTGAAAGAAATCGGCACACAATGGGCTGCATCGGGCCATGCGGCACCACGCTACTCCTTTGCCGCGAGTTCGACCTTGGCGCGCCAGATCGACCAAGGGGCACCGGCCAACATCTTCGCCTCGGCGGACCAGAAGTGGATGGATTACCTGGCTGAGAAGCACCTGATTGCGCCAGATAGCCGCCGGAACCTGCTGGCGAACGAGCTTGTCCTGATCGCGCCGGCAACCACGAACCTCAGGATCGATATCAAGCCGGGCGTCGACCTGCTCGCGTTGCTGGGGCCGAATGGCCGCATCGCCACCGGCGACCCGGCGCATGTGCCGGTGGGGTTGTACGCGCGGCAGTCGCTGACCAAACTGGGGGTCTGGAACCAAATCGAGCCGCGCTTGGCTCGCACCGAGGACGTGCGCGCCGCACTCTTGTTGGTGGAGCGGGGCGAGGCGCCGCTGGGGATCGTGTATTCGACCGATGCCAAGGCGTCAAAGACGGTGGCGATCGCAGGAGTGTTTCCGTCGGAGACGCATGAGCCGGTCACCTATCCGTTCGCTGTAACGACATCGGGCGACACGGCGGAGGCGCGGGCGTTCCTGAAATACCTATCGGGCCCGGAGGCGGCGAAAGTGTTTGTGGCGCGCGGGTTCAAGATGGTGGAGTAGGAGCGCCCGAGCCCGCGGTCTGCGTAGGTGTCTCTACAGTGCGCGCCGGTAACCGCCTGACCTGGAAGCCCGTCTTGGTTTGCTCAAATCCGGCGGTACCGTAGAAAGCCGGCGTTGCCGGCTTTCTGGACCCGGCCATCAGCATCGTCTTGTAGCAATCGTGTTTCCAGGGTACTCGACACCTTCACGCAGCACGGCGTTATTGCGGCGCCGGCGGATGCTTCATGTCATGATCCGCTCCGGACCTTGCCCTGCAGCGCGCGCGCCCGCTTGACCACGGAACGCGCCCGCTCCACCACCGGCACGTCGATCATCGCGCCCTCGAACTGGACGGCGCCAAGGCCCTTGGCATAGGCGTCATCGTACGCGGCCATCATGCGTTCGGCGCGTTCCACCTCGGCCGGATCGGGGGAGAACTCCTCGTTCAGCACCTGCACCTGCAGCGGATGCACGGCACTGGCGCACATGAAGCCGAGACGCCGCGATCGTCGGACAATCTTCCGGAATGCCTCCTGGTCGCGGAAGTCAGCGATCGAGCCGATGAAGCCCATCGGCATGATGCCGGCGGCGCGGGCGGCAAAGATGCATTGCTGCTTGGGATAGAACAGGCCTTCGGGTTCTGACTGCATCCCGACATCGGCAGCAAAGTCTTCGGAGCCCAGGCTGAGCCCGACAATGCGCGGGTGGCAACGGGCGATCTCGGCGATGCGGAAAAAGCCGCGCGCGTTCTCCACCAGCGCCATGAACTGGATGCGACCGTGCGGCAGGCCTCGTTCCGCCTCCAGCTCGTCGACGATCTCGGCCACCGCATGGACGTGTTCGGGGCTGTCAACCTTGGTCAGCATCAGCGCGGCAACGCCGGGAATGACGGCGGCTTCCAGATCGCGCACCAGCAGGCGCCAGGGGCGGTTGACGCGCACCACCACGTCCGCGCCGTTGCGGTTCACCTGCGGAATGGCGCCGGCGATCAGCGTCCGTGCATGCTCCTTCTGCGAGGGTGCGACGGCGTCTTCAAGGTCCAGGATGATCGCATCGGCACCACGGTCGGCGCCGGTGCGGACGAACTTCTCTGCCGTCACCGGAACGAACATCAGCGAGCGCCAGACGGGCAGGTCGTCGCGCATGGGTCAAGCCTCCTTGATCACGCCGTCGGCGACCAATGCGGCTATACGATCCGCCGGGTAGCCGATGGCTTCGAGAATCGATCGTGTGTGCTGCCCGAGATCGGGCGCGGGCGTCCGCAGCTTGCCGGGTGTCTCCGACAGACGCGGGATGACGTTGTGCATGATGACCGATCCGGCTTCCTTGTCGGGCGCTTCGACCAGCACGCCGCGCGCCTGGACGTGCGGGTCGTCGAGCAACTGGTCCACCTCGTAGATTGGCGTGGCGGTGACCTCGGCGGCTTCAAACGCGGCCATGTTGTCCGCCAGCGTGCGTTCCTTGATCCACGCGGCGACAATGCCATCGCATTCATCGATGTTGCGCACGCGGTCCGTGTTGGTGCGGAACTTGGGATCGTCGATCATATCCGCACGGCCGATGGTGCGGAACAGCCGTTCCGCCATCGCCTGGATCGACGCCGAAATGGCGATGAACCGGCCGTCGCTCGTTTCATAGACGTTGCGCGGCGATGTGGTCAGTGACCGGCTGCCGGTGCGCACCGGCTTCTCGCCGGACACCCGATATGCGGCGGGATCTGGACCCAGTATCGAAATGATCGGGTCGAGCAACGGCAGGTCGATGACCTGGCCCTTACCGCCATGGTCGATGGCACGGAGCGCGATCATGATGGCGTAGGCGCCGTACAGGCCGGCGATCATGTCGGCCATCGCCAGCGGCGGCAGCACCGGGGGACGGTCGCCGTAGCCGTTCTTCGACGCGAAGCCGGACATCGCCTCGACCAGAGTGCCGAATCCCGGACGGTCGCGATATGGCCCGTCCTGGCCGAAGCCGGTGATGCGGACGATGATCAGGTTCGGGTTACGCTTGTGCAGCACATCCGGTCCAAGCCCCATCTGCTCCAACGTGCCGGGGCGGAAATTTTCGATGAACACGTGCGACGTGGCCAGCAGATCCAGCAGCGCGTCGCGCCCCGCCTGCGGGCGGAGGTTGATGGCGAAGCTTTTCTTGTTGCGGGCGTAGACTTTCCAATGGAGGGAAAAACCCTTGACGCGCCAGGCGCGGAGCGGATCGCCGGTCTTGGGGTCCTCGATCTTGATGACTTCGGCACCTTGGTCGGCCATCTGCAGGCTGACCATATTGCCGGCAACGAGGCGCGAGATATCCACCACACGAATGCCGTCCAGCGGCGCGGGGGCGTTGGGGTCGAACTGAACGCGAGGAATCATGGGCTGCTCTTCCTGGACGCGGGCATTGTCCGGGGAGAGCGCCCGGGGTGCAAGGGTCGGCGCAAGGCTGTTGGTGCAAGGCTGGGCCGTGCGGCGGCCCCAGGATCAGCGTAGCGTTCTATACCTGGGTGCCCGCGGGGCCGGCCGCGGGCTTCTCATCGTCATCGCCTGCGGATGTGAGCCTACCTGGCCACGACCATCCGCTCCCTTTGATCCAAACAGGCTCTGCCGGGACGCAACCGGTGTGGCGATGAGGCAGCCCGGAGCATCCTGATGTTACACAGCCCGATCGGGCTCGGCGTCGATGAACCGGGCAATCTCACCTGGCGTGGTGATCCACACCTGCTCGCGGTGCCGCAGGATGTGATCCAGCGCCCGGGTCAGCGCGCGCAGCCGGAACGGCCGGCCGGATATGAAGGAGTGGACGACGATGCTCATGACCAGCGGCTGGGTGCGCGCCGCGGCGAACATCTCATCAAACTCATCGACGATCATCCGCGCGAATTCATCCGCACTGGCCTGGCGGCCGATGATCGTCGAGCTGTCGTTCAATTCGAGCGCGTAGGGAACCGCCAGGAGTCGTTCGCTCCCGGCCGACAGCCAGACCGGCTGATCGTCCATGCCCAGGTCGAGCAGATACCGGCAACCGGCGGCCGTTAGAAGCTCCAGCGTGCGGTCTGTATGGGCCAACCAGGGACTTGACCAGCCGCCGGGTGAAGACCCCTCCTCTGCCGCGATGCGCCGGACAACCGCGCCAATATAATCGGCCTCCTCTGCCGGGCTCATCGTGGCCAGGGTATCCGAGTTGCTGTAGCCATGCGCGACGATCTCGGCCTTGGCAGCGCGGGCGGCCTCCACCACCTCCGGCGCGTGCTCGTACAGCGCCGTGTTCAGCAACAGTGCCGGCGCAATGCCCAGCGCTGACAATCGGTCAAGCAAGCGGAAACAGCCGACGCGATTACCGTAATCGCGCCACGACGTGTTCGCCATGTCGGGCTTCGAGGCGCCGGGCAGCAAATCCTCCGTCATGCCCTGGCCGAACGCATACTCCTCCACGCCCAGCGCCAGGTACACCGCGAGCCCGGTGCCGTTGGGCCAGCGATACGAGGGCCGCTGCGTGATCGGCACGTAGCGGTAACGGCCATGACGGGTCAGCATCGTGCCGTGTCCTCCTGCGTGTCGAGCCGCCGCGGCAAGCCAACCGATCGTGCGGCGGCGGTCCTGTACATGGTCCGGTAATACGGCAGCCAGCGGGCCGTTTCGGCCTCGGCCGCCTGTCGCACCTGGCCCCGCGCCTGGGCTATCGCGCGAACCTCCGCCCGCAGCCCGGCCTCATCGACCGTGGTGACACGGCCGGCTTCATAGACCACGCGGCCGGCCACCATCGTCAGCGTCACGGATGATCCGTTTTCGCAATAGACCAGCTGCCGCCGCAGATCGTTCAGCGGCGTGAACGGCAGCGTGTCCAGATCAATCATGGCAAGGTCCGCCAGGCGGCCGGCCGCGAGAACGCCCAGATCGTCCTGCCGCAGCATCGCACGCGCGCCGCCGCGGAACAGCGCGTCCAGCACCTCGGCCGCGCTCGGCCAACGTTCATAGTCGGGATCGGACAAATTGTGGATCAGCCCGGCCATCTTGGCGACCGCCCACATGTTGACGGCATCGTCGGCGATGGCCTCATCCGTACCCAGGGCGATCGGTATGCCGCGGTCGCGCAGCCGCCGGAACGGCATGACGCCGCTGCCCAGGCGAAGGTTGCTGATCGGATTGTGCGCCACCACCGCGCCGCTGCCGGCAATCAGGTCGAGGTCGTCATCATCCGTCCAGACCGCATGGATGATGTTCATCCGCGGCGACAGCAGACGCAGGTCAGCGCAGTAGCGAACCAGCGACCGTCCGCCCAGCCGCTCCTCACCAAACACGCGCTGCAGTTTCGTTTCCAGCATGTGGGCATAGAGCGGAATACCATGACGCCGGCTTAGTTCATCCAGCGCATGGAAGTAATCCGGTGTCACCCGCTGCGGTGCCGACACCGATACGGCCGCCGATAGTCGCCCGCCCTCGGCCCCATGCCACCGACTGATCAGATACTGATACGCCTCCAGCAGCGCCGCCCGGCCAAACGCCGGTGGCCGCGCCAACTCCGCGCGCATATCGTCCGGCAGCAGGTCGGACAGGAATGGCAGCTTATCAAGCTCCGCCACCTCCGGCTGATCCAGCGCCACCGTGGCGCGGATGCCGCAATCGGCATAGGCCTGCAGCACCGCGTCGATGATCTCCGGCGTCGGGTGCGGCAGGAAGAACGCGTCGTCCTGCACGCCTGTCACGCCGGCCCGCAGCATCTCCACCGCTGCCAATAGCGTGCGCAGATAGGCCTCACGCGGTGTCGGCGCCAATTCCGCCAGCGCTGGCGACTCCGACAGCATGAACACTTCCAGCGGCAGGCTGGGCAGTGCCCCCTTCAGATGGTTCACCGGCGAGTGAAAATGCGCGTTGATCAGGCCCGGCAGCAGCAGTTGGCTACGCCCATCGATCACCCGTACCGCGCGTGGAACGTCCAGCGCCGCACCGATCGCGGCGATCCGGTCACCGCGCACCAGCAGGTCGGTCGGTCCGGCCATTCCATCGGGATGATCGGCGTCGAACACCTGGACGTTTCGGAAGAGAACACTCATATCCCGACCTCGGCCATCAGTCGCTGCGCCTCACGCCGAGCACGGCCGCCGGTGCGGGCTTCCAGGCGGCGGACAAGGGCGCTGAGAGCCAGATTGACCGCGAGATACAGCAACCCGACCATCAGGTAGATTTCCAGTGGGGCGAACGTGACCGACACCGCGATCTGCCCGGACCGCAGCAGATCGCCAATCGCAATGGTGGACAGCAACGAGGTGGACTTCACCAGGTTGATGATCTCGCCCGCCATCGGCGGCAACACCAGCGCCACCGCCTGCGGCAGTTCCACCCGCATCAGAGTTTGCCGGTAGCTCAGGCCCAGAGATCGCGCTGCGTGCACATGCGGCCGTGGTACAGCCTCGATCCCGGCGCGGAATATCTCTGCCAGATACGCGCCGGCATTGATGCCCAGCCCCAGAATGCCGGCCGCCGGCGCACTCAGCTTGAAGCCAACGGACGGCGCCGCGTAGTACAGGATGAACAGTTGCAACAGCAACGGTGTGCCACGGATGGCATCCACGTAGACCCGCGCGGCGATGCGCAGCAGCGAAAAGCGGGTCAGTGCCATCACCGCAACGGTCAGGCCGATCACCATCCCCAGCGCCAGGCCGCCGATGGTGTACAGCACCGTGATGCCCAGACCTTCCAGCAGCGCGGGCATCCACTCGATCAATACGCTGAAGTCGAAATCACGCATGGCTGGCCTCCGTCAAAGAATTTTCGCCAGAAAGGCGCGGGCGCGTTCGTGTTGCGGCGCGCCGAAGAAGGCCTCGGGCGGCGCGTCTTCCAGCACAACACCCTCATCCATGAATACAATCCGATCGGCGACCTCGCGGGCAAAAGCCATTTCATGCGTCACCAGCACAAGGGTCATGCCCTCCTGCGCAAGGTCCTTGATTACATCCAGGACCTCATGGACCGTTTCCGGGTCGAGCGCCGAGGTTACTTCGTCCAGCAGGATCACCTTCGGCTGCATGGCCAGGGACCGCGCAATGGCAACGCGTTGCTGCTGGCCACCGGACAGGGTTGACGGGTAGGCATCTTGTTTCGCCAGCAACCCGACCCGGTCCAGCAGGCTGCGCGCTTCGGCAATGGCCTGATCACGCGGCGTCCGCCGCACCAGAATCGGCGCCTCGATGATGTTTTCCAGCGCCGTGCGGTGCGGCCACAGATTATACGATTGGAACACCATGCCGATTTCGGCACGCTGGCGGTTCAATACGGCATCCGGCAAGCGGCGGCCATTGTCGCGGTAGCCCATACGGCGCCCGTCGACATAGATCTCGCCAGCCGTCGGCGCCTCCAGGAAACTCAGGCAGCGCAGCACGGTGCTCTTGCCTGACCCGCTGGGGCCGATGATGGCGACGACCTGGCTGCGCTCGACCTCCAGGTCGACGCCGTTCAAGATTCGCAAGGTGCCAAAGTGCTTTTTCAGGCCGCGCACCGAGATCATCGCCATATCCGTGACCTCCGCCGCGCGCTTATTGCCAGCTGTCCGGCAGCGGACCGGTCGGCGCGCCAAGCCACTTGGTCTGCTCCGCCGACAGCGTGCCGTCGGCCTTGGCCTCCATCAGGATCTTGTTGACCGCCTCCAGCAGCTTGACGTCATCCTTGCGGATGGCGACGGCAAAGTAGGACTTGTCGCCCAGACCGGTGATGATCTTGTACTTGCCGTTGGCCTTGGCGACGTAGCCGGCAATGATCGGCCGGGGCAGCATCAGCGCGTCGATATTCTTGTTGCCCATCTCCACCAGCATGGACGGGATGTCGTCATAGGTGCGAATGGTCAGACCGGGCTTGCCTGACGCGGCCAGTTTCTCGCTGTAGGCTTTAGCGAAGTTCTGCGTGTTGGTGCCCAGTAGCACGCCGATGGTCTTGCCGGACAGGTCATCGACGCTTGACACCTTATCATTGTCTGCCAGTGCCGCAGCCACCAGCGAGGCATCGCCATACGGGGTGGAAAACGCAACGCGCTGCGCCCGCTCCTTCGTGGCGGTCATGCCGCTCATGATCATGTCGAAACGGCCACTCAGCAGGGCCGGAATGATCCCCGGCCACGCGGTCGGCACCATTTCCAGCTGTACACCCAGCTTCTGCGCAACCAGTGCGTTAAGGTCGGCGTCCTGGCCGACCAGCTTGCCGTTCGGCTCCTGCGCCATGATGGCCCCGGTGCCACCAGCCTCAACGCCGACCAGCAGCTTGCCGCGGGCCTTGATATCGTCCAGCGCATCGGCCTGCGCAGTGGCGGTGCCGAACGCCAGGAACGCGGCAAGGATTGTAGTGGCGAGACGCAGCATCTTCATTACTCCGGTGAAAGCAGATCAGGAGGGGCGGCGGGACAACAGCGTTGTCAGTGCGGGGGACAGGCCGCTGGCGGTGGTGGTGGCGAGCGCCGGCGGGCCGGCGGCGGCGGACAGGCGCAGTTGCACCAGCGCCTCGGCCAGCGCGACCGCGGGCCCGGCACCGTCAAGCATCGGCACGCTAACCGAGGGAGCGACGCGTTGCGCGATACCTGACACGGCGGCGCCAGCGATCACGACGACCTCGACGCCCAGGTCGCTGACCTGCCGCCGAACAGCCTCGATCACCGCAAAGTCGAGGCTGGTTTCGTCGAGGTAGGACGAGACCGACGCCAGCTCGATGATCTCCAGCGTCAGCACATGGGCGGATAATCCGTAACGATCGATCAGGTCGCGGTACAACCCGCGGGCCGAGGCGCCGAAGCCGATCATGCCGATCCGCCGGCCCAACAGTGAGGCCATGTGCAGCGCCGCCTGCGTCAGGCCAATAACGGGGATCGGCAGCGCCGCTCGGGCAGCGACCAGGCCACTGTCGAAAGAGATGGCGAGGATCGCCGCGTCGTAACCGGCATGATGCTCTGCCAGCATCTCCAGCGCAGCGCGGGCGGCGACCAGTTCCTCCACCGGGGTTGAGACAATGGATGCGCCCGTCGCGCCGGTCAGCGCGGTAAGTTCCGTGCCCGGACGTGCCCAGCGCTGCGCCTCGGCCAGGACACGAGCGGTGACCGAGGCCGTTGTATTCGGGTTGACGATCAGGATACGGGCCATGCGGTCATTCCTGGTATTGCGTGCAAGCGGTGAATAGTTCGTATGCAAAGCGGAGGCCAACTTAGAACCGTGCGAATTCAGCGCCGCCCGACTTGGCATGCGCGTTATTCGATGGCACATTGAGTGCAAGATAAGCAGAGTTCGCATACAAAATGAGCAAGCCGATACTGACCGGCAGCCAGCGCCACGAAGGCGCGGCGCCGTCTGATCAGGACATCTACGACCGGATCTTTGAGGCGGTGCTGGACCGACGGCTACGCCCAGGCGCGCATCTGCGGGAAGCTTCGCTGGCCGAGATGTTCGGCGTCAGCCGCACCAAGGTCCGTCAGGCACTGGGCAAGCTGATCCAGGCCGGCATTGCAGAGCAGCGCCCCAACCGCGGCACCGCCGTGGCCGCACCGACCAAGCAGCAGACGCGTGAGTTACTGGACCTGCGTGCCATCCTGGAACCGGCGCTGGCGTCAGACCTGGCACAGCGGCGCAGCCCGGCGCACCTGGAGCGCCTGCGGCGTCATATCGCGCGCGAGGATGCCGCGCGTTCCGGCGAGCAGAATGCCGACCTGATCCGGTTGACCGGTGAGTTCCACCTGCTGCTGGCGGAACTGCTGGGTAATGGCCTGATCCACACCTTGCTGACCGGGCTGGAGGCGAAGACCTGCCTGAGCATCCTCAGCTACGCCCGTCCCGACAATTGCGCCTGTTTACCGCATGAGCACCGCGACATCCTGGACGCCATCGCCGATCGCGACGGCGACCGGGCACGCCGGCACATGGCACTGCATCTGGAACATGTGCGGGCGGAGCTCGACCTGGAGGAACGTGCGCCGGACGTGTTCGACCTGACGGCGGCCCTGGCCGTGCCACCGAGGCGCCGCGCTCGGTAGCCCCACGTCCCATCGGCCTTACGAGGCCCGAACTTCAACGGCGTCAACGCGCCGTGGCGAGGGCGTCCGCAATTTGCCCGGCCAGCACCGCCACCGCCGCGCGCAGCGCCGCGACGCGGGAACCTGCATCTGCAACGTCGCTCACCGGCAGATCGATCCGCGCGCGGCGGGATGGCCCGGGATGGGTGCCGGGCTCACGCAGCAGGGTCCAGCGCGCATCCAGCACCGCGGTGCCGGGCGTGGACTGGCCGCGCACAGGGTCTGCCTCCTCCACATCGAACCGCGTGACGTCGATGCTGAGGCGCCAGGTGGGTGGCGGCACATGCAGCGTCGGCGTCGCCATCACCCGGTCGCGTCCGAAGCGCGCGCCCAGGTCGTCCACCAACGCTCTGGTCAGCAGGTCGGCCGGGGGATCAGACCAGATCTCGAACTCATGGATCGAAACGCGATTGGATCCTGTGCGCGTCACCATCTGCGTGCGATCGAAATAGGACGCTACGCTCGGCCGGTCGACATAGACGACCGGTCCAGCCTGCGCCGGTGTCGCTGCCGGCGGAGGGCTTGTCGCGGAGAGGTCGTAGATGCGGGTGGAGGTGCCACAAGCGGCCACCACCAACAGCAGGATCAGCGAAAGGTGTTTCATCGCCGGTTGTCCGACTTGCCGGTGAGCAGCGCGTTGGGATTGCGCTCCAGATACTCCGCCATCAGCCGCAGCGAACGCGCCGCGCCTTGCAGTTCGCGCAGCAGGCCGCGCAGTTCGGCGAGCAGCGGCGAGCGGTCGCCCACCTGCAGGTCCAGCGTGGCGAGTGTCTGGCCGGCGCGGTCGACGGTCTTGTTAGCGTTACGCACCGTCTGGTTGAGACTGTCGAACAGCGTGTCCGCACGCGGTCCGAGGCCTTGCACCACTGCCCGGAGTTGCGCCGCGGCCGCCTTGGTCTCAGTTAGCGCCTCGCGCAGCTCCGGTCCGGTCGCCAGTTCCTTCATCGCAGTCGCGGCGGCGAGCAGTTGCGCAAACATCTGGTCCACCGGGACATCAGCCAGCTTGTCGAGCAACGGCTGCAACCGTTCGACGAGCGCGTCACGGGCCGACGGGGCGGTCGGCAGCACTGGCACCGGCCCGGAACGGTCGAGGCCAACCAGTGGCTGGCCCGGGATGAAGCTGAGCGTGACCAATGGATGCCCGCCCATCAACTCAGTCGTGCCAACCCGCGCCCGCAGGCCGCGGCGGACGAGCGTATCGGCGGCGGCATAGGTTTCTTCGGTGGTCGTTGGCCGGCGAGAGGAAGCGGGCATGGGAAACAGCGCGGGGTTGAGGTCGATGGCGACCGGGACGACGAAGCTGCTGCCGTCGGCACCGACATCAAGGCCAACGCTGCGCACGGTGCCGATGCGGATGCCCTGGATGTCAACCGGCGCTCCGGCGGCGAGGCCATGGACGTTACCCGAGAAGCGGATGAGGAACGGCACGTCGTCCGCGCGCGCCGGCGCGGCGACGGCAGCGATTGCCAGAACGAGCGCGGTTCCTATGGGGAGGAATCGGTGCATATGCGCACACTGACGAACAATTTCGTATCTGCCCAGGGTCCGGGGCAGGCGTTTGTTCCATTGCGAAGACTGCGATGTCGCCCGTTGTTATGCCCGGCGCAAGGCCATCCGCGCCAGACTGATGCGGCATGCCTGGACGCGGGTCGGCATCGCTCGTCCCACGGTTACGGAGGGAAGGCCGCGGAGGCGGAGGCCTCCACCGTCCCCGCGACCAACAAGTCTGTTATTGCGCCGCAATGGCCTCCTCACGAAGCTCCGGCCGCATTTGCCGGTACGGTGTGGCCTTCTCAAACGCGTCGCCCACTTTCAGGACGAGTGCATCCTCAAACGGCCGGCCGACGATCTGCATGGACAGCGGCAGGTGGTTGCCGGTGAAACCGGAGCAGACGGACAGCGCCGGTAGCCCCAGCACGTTGAACGGGCGGGTATAGAAGCGGCGGCCCGAATTGACATCGTACTGGCCCAAAGGCTCCGGCGGCGTGTGGCGGGTGGGCGTGACCAGCACGTCCACGTCCTTCATCACCTCCGCCGCCTGCGCCACGAGCTTCGCCCGCAGGCGCAGCGCGTTGACGTAGTCGGTGCCGGAGATGAACGCGCCGGCACCGATCCGCACGCGTGCCAGGGCGCCGTAGAGTTCCGGCGTCCCGGTCAGGCCCTTCTGGTGGATGGAGAAGGATTCCGGCCCCATGATCAGGGCGCACAGGTCGTAATAAGTCTCCAGCGGCGCCAGGCTGACGTCCTTCAGTACGGCGCCCGACTTTTGGAAGACGCCCAGCGCCTGTTCCAGCGCATCGACGACAACGGTGTCCGCCGGCGCGTCCTTCTCGAAGAAATGCCGCACCACGCCGATGCGCAGGCCGGACAGGTTGCCGCCGAGGCCGGAGGTGAAGTCGATCGGGCCGGGATTGGCGCTGCCGGGATCGAGCGGATCGTGCGCCGCCAGCACCTGCATCATCAGGGCGCAGTCCTCGGCGGTCCAACACATCGGGCCGGCGTGGTCGAGAGTGAAGGACAACGGCATCACGCCGCGGCGGCTGACCAGCCCGTAGGTCGGTTTCAACCCGGCAATCCCGTTCCAGGCGGCGGGCGAGCGGATCGAGCCGCCGGTGTCCGTGCCCATCGCCGCCATGCACAAGCCCGACGCCACGCCGGCGCCGGAACCGGAGGAGGACCCGGCCGGGTCAAGCGTCTTGTCCCACGGGTTGCGGGCGGGCTTCCATGGCAGGTCGAACGAGACGCCGCCGATGGCGAACTCCCAGGTCGCGGTCTTGCCGAGGATCACCGCCCCGGCCTCGCGCAGCAGGCGGACCGTGGTGGCGTCCTCGGGCGGCACACGGTCGCGGCACAGAGCCGAGTGGCCGGTGGTGGCGACGCCGGCGGTGTCATAGATATCCTTGATGCCGAGCGGGATACCGTGCAGCGGACCCTTCCATTTGCCGGCGGCGATCTCTGCCTCCGCTTGGCGCGCGGCCGCCAATGCCTGTTCGTGCAATACAAGGATATAGGCGTTGAGTGCGCCGTCATGGGTGCTGATGCGATCGAGGTAGGCTTGGCAGAGTTCAACCGGCGAAAGGCTGCGTTCCCGGATGCGGCGGGATGCCTCAGCAATTGTGAGGAAACAAAGCTCGCTCATGTCTGCTGCCCCGTTCCACGCGCGGCCGGAGCCAGGCGGAACACGTTGCTCGGCTCGTCGGCGAAGGCGAAGTCGAGACGAATTCGAGCGGCGGCAGCGTCCATGGATTGCACGGTCTGTTCCAGGGCGGCGCGATCCTTCTCAGGGAAGCTGTCGAGCCCGGCCGCGTGCAGGCGGTCCAGAAACGCGATCTCTGGCATCATGAGGTCCTTCGGGTTGGCATCGTCAGTGCGGGGAGCTTGTCAGGGCTAGCGTCGCACGGCAACCCGTTGCTGCAATAAATATGTGCAGAAATCGTCGATGCGGAACTTTTCCGCCCGTCGTGTAGGCCGAGGAAGGCCAGTTGCTGAAATTATAGGCTGATCGGAGGTGGCAGCTGCCAAGGGCTGTTTAGGCCCACGCGGTACAATGGTCGGGGCAGAGCTGGCACCGAAGAGGCTTCCGGAGTCGCGACCGGCGTCCCTCATCGTCATGGCAGGCGAAGGCCTGCCATGACGATGAGGGGACGGCCGCGCTGAGTTACGTCGGACCCGCCCTTGCTTTAAGCTTGTATAATCGGCGCCACCATGCCGGCGGCGGTCGAACCCTTCGATAACGGCTTGTGTGGGTCGTTCCGATGGCGCGGTTTGGCCGGCACGCAGCAGGCCACCCCCACCGCCGCGTGGCTACGCCGCCTCCGCCTTCAGCACCAAACGGCCGGTCACCTTACCGTCCCGCAGGCGCATCAACGCGTCGTTGGCCTGGCTTTGCGGCACCGTCGCTACCGGCAGCGCCTCCAGCGAGCCCTCCTGCGCCAGCTTCACCAGCTCCCGCAGTTCCTTCGGGTTACCGACATAGCTCCCCTGTACGGTAAGCGCTCTGATAGCCATGATCGGCAGCGGCAGCATCAGTTCGCCGCCGAACAGGCCGACCTGGATCAGCTTGCCGCCCTTGCCCAGCGCGCCGAAGGCAAACCGCGCGGTGGCGGTACCATTAACCAGGTCAATCACCGCTGGCACCGGCCCGCCAGCGGCCTCAGTGATGCGCTTGGTCACCGCAGCACCGTCGCCGCTGCCGTCCACCACCTTGGTGGCGCCGGCCTTCAGCGCCGCCTCGCGCTTCTCGGCGCTGATATCGACCGAGATGATGTTCTGGTGCTTCAGCGCCTTCAGGATGGCAATGGCGTTCAGCCCGAGGCCGCCCGCGCCGACCAGCACGATCGGCTGTGTCGGCGCCAGTGGCATGGCCTTCTTGATCGCCGAGTAGACGGTGATGCCGGAGCACGCATAGGTCGCCGCAACAGCGGGATCGATCGATCCCAGGTCCACCAGGTGCCGCGGGTGCGGCGCGACGACGTGGGAGCCGTAGCCACCGTTCTGGTAGACGCCCAGGCTGCGGGCCGCCACCGAACACATGTTGTCTTCCTCGGCGAGGCACTTCTCGCATTTGCCGCAGCCGAGCCAGGGATAAACGATGCGGACGTCACCGACTTTGACGCCTTTGGCATCAGGACCGAATTTCACGACGCGGCCGATGATTTCGTGACCCATGGCCAGCGGCAGGGTCACACCGCGGTCTACCAGCGACATCTTCTGGCCGCCGCCGATGTCGTAATACCCCTCCCAGATATGCAGGTCGGAGTGGCAGACGCCGCAATGTGTGACCTCCAGCAGCACCTCGGTGCCCGTTGGCTCAGGCGTCGGCAGCTCAATTTCCTTCAGCGGTTGCCCGTTTTCGACGACGGCCCAGGCGCGCATGTGTGTCTCCTCCGCGGGGTGCGGGCGGATGGATAGCGCGGGACAGGGAGGATGCAAAGCAGGGCCGATGGGGGTCGTTTGTCCGCCTGGGCCACACTGCTGTCGCCAACCGCCATTCGGCCTCAGCAATCGATGCCAACCAAGCGGCCCCTCGAGCGTTGGCACCTTGTCCACGAGGGGAAAAGCGAATGAGCATATTCGGTTCGATCATGTCCAAGATCTTCGGCAGTAGCCATGCGACGTCGGGATCGGCACCCGCGTCGGCGGATCCAGCCTCCAACGGGGGTTCTGCCGCACCGGCCCAAACCGCGACGGCATCACCTCAAACGCCTGCTCAGTCGGTCGACGTGCAAGCGGTCCTGACGCAAATGGCTTCCGAGAAAGGTGGCGGCGGAAACTGGCAGACATCGATCGTCGACCTGCTGAAGCTACTGGGCCTCGACTCGAGCCTCACTGCCCGCAAGGAACTGGCGAATGAACTCAACATTCACGCTGGCGCCGACGGTTCGGCGGAACAGAATATTGCGCTTCAGAAAGCCGTCATGCAGCAATTGGCCGCCAACGGCGGCAAGGTGCCGGAAAGCTTGAAGGCCTGAGTTCGTTGTAGCTGGGCCCCGGCGTCGGTCAGCGACCTTCGCTGGGGCCAGGCGATTTTTGGGAGAAGCAGCCGAACTTGTAACAGCCGAGCAACGCCACGGCACCCGCGCCAATTGCCAGCTTGGTGCCGAGCGACATTCCGCCTGAACTCTGTTGCGGTTCCTTGGTTTGCGGCAGAGATCGCTGCTGGCCGCCCACACTGACGGCAACCCGCCTGGCATGTTCAGGCCCAAGCCCTGCTGGCATGTAGTCAATTGTTGTAACCGATCCGGGCTGCAGCGAGCCAATATAGGCAGCGAACGCCTTCAATGTCGGAAAAAGTCGCCCATTCACCGCAATGATCTGGTCGCCACGGCGGAGGCCCGCTTGCGCCCCCGGCGCGCCCGGTTTCACACCGGTGACCTGCATAATGTCGAACGTCATACCGCTGTCGGTGATCTGCTGTGCTCTGTTCACGTCGATGCCGAGGGCACCGTGGTTGCGCGGCAAGCTGTTTGCCTCCTGCTCTGACAGGAGCTGGTAGCCCATCGCGTTGTCCGCGCGGGCCATCCCGCCTGCGTCACCAAGGACCAAAGCAGCAGCCAGCGCAATTGTACATAGCCGCTTCGTGTGGGATCCCATCCGAACCGCCACCGCCGTCAAACGGAAATGCTGCCTTCATCCGGGAGCCGCCCCTCCGGCGTCAGGCTGTCGACTGCCCGCGGCAGGTGCTGGCTCAATTGCGAAAGAAAATCGGTGGGTGCCATGCCCGACTGGTTGGCCATCGCCTGCACCTGGTCATCGCCAAACACGTGCCGCAATTGGCTCGGGTCAACCGCCTGGTTGGGGCCACGGCCTATCCAGGATTGCACAACATCACCCAGACCCGCTTGCTGGAAGGCAGATACCAATCCGCCAAGCCCGCCTTGGCCGATGGTCGACTGCTGACCGCCGAGCAGGTTCATAAGAGCGCCCTGCAACGGGGAGCCGCTGCTACCACCGCCGAACAGTCCGCCAAGCAGATTGCCAAGACTCATGAAGACCTCCGTTCGTGACGCTGTGATCGGCACAACGCACATGGACGCGGCGGGACCGTGTCCTTCTCCATGCTTCACTTGGTTGTCATGCTGTTTGGCAGTCCGCCGCAGATCGTTCGCCTCGGCCGGAACAGCCTGGGTGCATCTCGCACGCCGCGGCAATTGACGTCTTGCCGGCAGGCGGCTTGCGCCGGTGCAATCAAAGCGGCCGACCAGTGATTGGACACACGAACGCCGACCCAGTGAAGACCTGTACTGTGAGTCGGATCAACCGTGTCAGATGGTTCATAAGCTCGCGTCTGAAAAACGAGAACAATCTTGCGCGCACCCGGGAAGTGCTTGGCCGACACCGCCTTGAGGATCTGCGCGTCATCAAGCGCAACTATCTTACATTGCGCTGCCATCTGAGTAGCTCGTATTCGGATCTGTTACGGTTCCTTCTGAACAATCAGCGCTTCATGCGCAGTCAGCGTGCGGAGCAAGTCGGTACGCGCCTCCGCAAACTTGCGACGCGCGAAAACCACGCGCCGACCGGCCGTCGAAGGCATGCATTATCTTTGCTTGTCGAAATCCGAGGCGACGCGACCCGACCAAGCGGTGTGACCCCGGTCACCGCCTTTGGCACCGCTGCCGGGACTGCTCAAACCGTCGCAGCGCGGATCGTCGCACGAACCGTGTATCCCGCCAGATCCGGGCGCACTTGCGCGGCCCTGCCCTTGTCGGCGACGATACCTGAAATCCACAAGGGGGAACGCGCGATGAATGACGTGACCGAAGCCGTGGGAGCCCCGCTGACCCTCTCTCGCGCGGAGCACGATGCGGGTATGGCGGCGTATCGCAAAGCGGGGCAACGCCTGGCTGAGGAAATCGGCAATCGCGGGCCCTTGCGGCTGACGCCTGACGGCGCGCTGCACCCTGACATCCAGGCTGCCTACTGGCGCCACGGCTACTACGTCTTCACGGGCGTCATCGATCAGGCTGAACTCGCCGACTTGCGCGCCGACGCACAGACCATGCTTGCCCGCGCACCGACCGGGCCAGACGCGACCGTCGACGCGCAGGGACGCCCGGCGCTGGGCCTGGACTACGCCCGCTTACCCTACCGCTTCACCAGACCGCTGGCCGACCCCTGGGGTGGCACGCAGGCGCTTGGCGGGCGTCATCCAGCGCAAATGGCCCAGCCGAAGCCGGAGGCGGACGCGCCAGAGCATGTCGTGTTCCTGATGTACGCCATGTGCCAGGCCATGCCATCGGGTCTGCGTCTGTATGGACACCCGAAATTGCTGGCGGCGGCACAGTCCATCAATGGCACCGATTTCGTGCCGTTCAACGATGCGATCTTCGTGAAGCAACCTGGCCTCGGCGGTTCCGTCGCCTGGCATCAGGACGGCGTCACGCATTGGAACGCCCCGAACTGGGATGAGGGCATTCACGGCTTCAATTTCCAGGTCCAGCTCTATCCGGCCACGGTCGGAAATTGTCTTTGGGTGATCCCCGGCTCACACAAGCACGGCAAGGCAGACATCAAGGCCATGGTGCGGGCGAATGGGGGCAGTGAGCAACTACCGGGCGCCGTCCCACTGGTCTGTGCGGCGGGCGACGTGACCATGGTCAACCGGCAGATGGTCCACGGCTCGTTTGCGAACAGTTCGCCGGATTTGCGGATCTCGCTGACGTTTGGTTTCCACCGGCGCGCATCCGTGCTGGGTCAGAAGGCCGCGCTGGCGATGGCGGACACGTACGCCGTCTACGATGAGCAACGGGTTTTCGAACGTTCATCTGTGATCCAGGTCGCGATCGACGCCCGCCATCAGGCCTTTCCCGACGAACCTGTATTCGCCTATCGACCATTCTCTGGCCAGGAGGATCGGTTCCGCTTCACGCCGGAGACGTTCGAACGGGTGATCCGCGACTACAATACCAAGGACCTGGCAATCTGAAGCAGGCAGGACGCCGATACCCCCTGCATCGGAGGAGACTCAAGAATGTCCGCAACCGCTGATCGCATTGTTTCCGGGCAGCACGACGATCCACCCGCGACGCCGATCCGGGCGGCCCCGGTCTTTGTCTGGCCACCGCAACCGATCGCCCTGTTCAGGTTCCTGTTCGGCTTGCCAGGTTACTTCCTGCCGTTGAACATCCTCTATATGGGTCTCGCCATCCTGACCTGGTTTGCCCTCACGCCCGAACTTGCGCGCATGGCGCATTTCCAGTGGGACTGGATTGCGATTGTCTACGGCCGCAACCTCGGCCTGACATTCCTGGTCTATGGTGGCCTGCATCTGCGCTTCTACATCCTGAAGGCGCAGGGCACCCGCTATATGCTGAACCGCCGCGAACCCACAGCCACGCACCGCCGCTTCCTGTTCGGCAACCAGGTTCGCGAAAACGTCTTCTGGACTGCGTTCAGCGGTGTCGGCATCTGGACCGCCTATGAGGTCGTGACACTGTGGGCTTTTGCCAATGGCACTATCCCGATGCTGAGCTGGGAGGCGCATCCGATCTATTTCGTGCTGCTATTCTGCGCCATCCCGATGATCCGCGATGCCCACTTCTATTTCGTCCACCGCCTGCTGCACTACGGCTTTCTATACAAGTCGTTCCACGCGCTGCACCACAAGAATACCGACATCGGGCCCTGGTCGGGCATGTCGATGCACCCCGTAGAACACGTTCTGTATTTCAGCGGCATATTGCTCCACTGGGTCCTGCTGTCGCACCCGCTGCATGCGATCTTCCATGTGCAACAGACCGGCCTCGCGCCGGCACTGGGTCATGTCGGGTTCCACAAACTGCTGACGAAACGTGACACCGTGTACGGCATCGGCCAGCGCTATTTTCACTTCCTGCACCACCGGTATTTCGAGTGCAACTACGGCGGTGACGGCACAGTGCCGCTCGATAAGTGGTTCGGCAGTTGGCACGACGGCACGCCGGAAAGCCACGAAATCATGCGCAGCCGGCGTGCGAAGGTCCATGGTGCCTGATCCCTCTGTGGCACGCGCACCCGCCAGGACAGCGCGTTCCTATTGGTTCCGATCAGCGACACAGCAGGCTTCCGTAGCCGCTGATCGGCGTGTGTACGCCAGACAGGTGCAGGCAGTGCCAGAGGCTGGCCTGGTTCGCTGAGACAACGGGGCGTCGCAGGTCCTGTTCCAATGCATCGAGGATACCGACGCAGCGAAACCCGGTGCCGGCGATAAGCACGCCGTCCGCCGCGTCGGGGCAAGCTTGTTTGATCTGCGCGTAGAGTGGCTCGATCTCCTGCTCAAAACCCATGCCGTGCCCGTAGAGTTCGCCGGGTGGCAGATCGCGCCATTTGCGACCAGGATCGTAGCGATAGTGGTCGACCGGAGCGACACCTTGGTCGGCGTAGTAGCCCACGCCCGCGGCGACGACTTGGTCGGTGAACCAGGGGGGCAACACCAGGAACGGCCGCCGCACCCCAGAAGCTCGTAGCGCGGCAACGCAGTCCAGTCCGTTTGTGGTGACACGAGTGCCCGCACCCAACATGGCGGAGAGGTGCGCCACCACGGCCTCGTCCCAACCTTTGCCACCCAGGATGCTGCTGGAACTGTGGCCTACGACCACGGCTGAGAGGCGCATGGCAGCGAATTGCTGGCAGCCCCGGGCGAGGTCGTCCTCCAGCTCTACGCCGGCGTGGTCGTCTCGCCAGCGTGCCCAGGGTGCGCGGGCGGTGACGCGGGAGGCATGGACCGAGACGTTCGGGGGAAGCATCGCCCACCATTCGGCCTCGGGTACCGCTTCGTTGCCGACGATGAACATGCCGATACGAGCCCGCCAGCCCCAGTTGTCTCTCTGTGCCATGGGCTCTACCCTTTCGTCGCCGTTGCTGGCACGTAGCATCACCGTGCGCTGGGCAGGCGTCCAGGCCGCGGACGGGCTGAACAGGAACGGCGGGTGCCGGTGCGGGGCCGCGGCCGGTTGAGCGAGCGGATAGACGCCAGGCCGGCCAAGGCGCTGGCCCGGCGTTGCAATGCCGGTAGCGCAGGGGCCGTCGCCGCTACGACCTGTGGGGTTTGACAACCGGCATCGCGGCGTCCCTGATTTGCGGAAACCGGGAGGGCGGCACCATGTCCATTTCCATCACGCCAATGCGACAGGAATTCGCGGGCGAGGTCTCCGGCATCGACTGCACCCGGGCGCTGACGCCGGAGGCGGTGCGGGCGATCCAGGACGGCATGGATCGTTACGCTGTGCTGGTCTTCCACGATCAGGATCTGACAGACGAGCAGCAACGCGCGTTCACGCTGAATTTCGGCGAGATCGAGCCGGGATTCGGCAAAAGCCGCATCCATTTCCGCACAGAGCATGAAGCGCGCGCACTGGGACAGGGCATCGGCGATTTCTCCAATCTCGATCCGGAAGGAAAACCATTGGCCGGAACAAGCCGAGCGCATATGTTTAAACTGGCGGATCGGCTTTGGCATTCGGATAGCTCGTTCAAGGCAATCCCGGCGTCCTGGTCGATCCTGTCAGGTCGCACCATCCCCTCCTGGGGCGGCAACACTGAGTTTGCCGACATGCGCTCTGCCTACGACGCGCTTGACGAGCGGACCAAGGCACAGATTGGCGATCTGGTTTGCCATCATTCGCAGATGTACTCGCGGGAGAAGATCGGCTTTGTCGATCTCGACAACAATGAACGGGCCGACTTTCGACCGGTTCGTCAGCGTCTGGTGCGACGCCATCCGAACACCGGGCGCGCGTCATTGTTCCTGTCGTCGCATGCCGGGCTTGTTGAGGGCATGAGTATTCCCGAGGGGAGGATGCTGTTGATGGACCTGACCGAATTCGCCACCCAGCCCCGGTTCGTTTATTCTCATCAATGGCGGCGGCATGATCTGGTGATCTGGGACAATCAGGCGACCATGCACCGCGGCCGCCCGCACGATCCGAACGAGGCGCGCGACATCCGCCAGACCCGTCTTGCCGGTCCGGGGGAGACGATCGAGCAGATCGCTTAAGATTTCGGCCCGCGGGCCAGAGCCCACTCTGGCAAGTCGCTTCTTAAGCGGAACATATAGCTGTGCTGCTGCGGACGGGTCAGCCAGCCGCTCCGACCGCAGGCGTGAACAGGATGTACGCCGCTGGCAGGCCGGCAGTCTCGGTCGGCCCGTCCAGGCGCAGCGCGTCGCGGGTGGTCAGGTCGACCAGAAAGCCTACCGTGTCCGGCGGCTGAGCCGGCAACTCTGTTCGGGTCGTCAGGACCCGAACGTCGTGCCGCCACTGGCTCCGAACACTCATGGCGTTCAACACAAGGCATGGCTCGACGATGCGGCAAGAGGTTGGCCAACCGCCATCGAACGCCGCGGGGACGTGGCGTGATCGCACCACAAGCGGGGGATGCGGTGGGACGAAATCGAGCGTGAATCCGGGTCCTTCCAGCAGGGTGATGGTGCGATCCTGCCCACTGAAATCGGAGAACGGGGCGTCAGCGTCGAGCCACGCAAAGCCAACCATCCATCCCTCGGAAGAGGCGATATCGGCCTTGCGCCCGGCGCCATTCACCCAGCGAGACACCGGGCGCGTCGCAAACGTGAGCGATTCAGTACTCATCGAACATCCTCTGCAACGCCATGGTGTCCCGCGTCTGTGTCAGCGCAAGTGCAAGCAACACCGCGGCCTTCTGCGGATTGAGGTTATCCGCCGCGATCGTGCCGTCCGCATGATTGTTTCCGTGGGCGAGCACACGCCCCTCCCCGACGCGGGCGGATCGAACGACGACGACGCCGTTCGCCACCAGCGCCTTTACGGGTTCGGTAAACGCCCCCAGCGCGCCCGCGCCGACGCCGGCGATGACCAGACCGGTCGCGCCGAGATCCACGGCCGCGCGCGCCAGGTCGGGGTTGGCCCCGGTGTGCGGATACAGCACTTCAACCATCGGCAGGCTCTCGATGGCCTGGATATCGAATGCCGATTGCGTCGTGTGTCGGCGTCGTGCGGCGTGGTAGAAGACCACACGATCGGGATCGGCATAGCCGAGAACCCCGAGATCGCGGCCGCGAAACGTCTGAACCTGGTAGGTCGAGGTCTTGGTCACGTCGCGAGCGGCGATGATCTCGCTGTTGGTGACGACAACCACGCCCATCCCGACAGCCTCCTCACACGCCGCGACGCGTACCGCGTTCACCAGATTGAGGTGGGCGTCCGTGCTCATTGCTGTAAACGGCCGCTGCGCGCCAACGACCACCACGGGCTTGGACGAGCGCACCGTCAGGTTCAGAAAATACGCGGTCTCCTCGAGCGTGTTGGTCCCCTGGACCCAGACGATCCCGTCGATATCGTCGCGGCGCGCGGCGGTATCCAGAAAACGTGCGAGCCTGCGCATCTCCTCATGTGTGGCCTGCGGATGCGGCGCGTCATCGTCGAACACGATCTCCGCGATGCTGTCGATCTCGGGCAGCGCGGCCACCATTTCGCGGCCGGTGAGCGGTGGCTTGCCACTGAGTCGCGCGTTGTAGCTGGTGAAATCGAGCCGATCGATGCCCTGACTGGGCAGAGTGCCTGGCCCCTGTGAGAGAAGGATGCGTCGACGCGTGGGTGCGGTCATTTTGGAATTCTCGCATTCACTGTGACCAAGGGGAACCCGACCTGGCGCGAAAAGATAAGGGGAGCGGTAGAGACGATGATACGGAGACGATTTAATCCCCTGCCCAGACCGGACCACCCCAGTCCGTTCGCCGTCACCCTTCCAGTGCCGGTGAAAGGATTCCCGGCCGAGTGCAGGGAGCGTTGCCTACGCACTGCAGCACCTCCGCGGCGCGCGCCCGCCCGGACCTGGATAATGGCAAGTCGGTGATACGGGACGGATCTAATAGGCACCCCCGGGCCGGGTGAACCCGGCCCGCCCCAGCATCCCGGCCAGCGCCAGCAGACAAATACCGCCACACAGGAAGGCGAGCCTGGAACCTGCATGTCGCAAGAGTTCTCCGAACACCACGGGGCCCGCCGTCTGGCCAAGGAAGAAATGGAACGCATGCAACGCCACCGCCGTGCCGCGCGCATGCGGCGCCACCTCGGTCACGCGCGTTTGGATCGAGTTGTGGATCATGAACATGCCCAGGCCCAGCACCAGCCCGGAGCCGATGAAGACCTCGGCGATCGGCGCGAAGGCGAACCCCGCATAGGCCGTCAGGCACAGGATGCCGCCCAGCAGAACCATCCGGTCCTGTCCCATCCATTGCAGGACCCGTTTGGCGAGCGCGGCGTAAAGCAGGCCCCCGACGCCGAACCCGGCGACTGCCAGTCCAGCTTCGGCGGTTGCGCCGATGCCGCGGTGCTGGAGTTCGATTGCGAAATAGGGAAACGACCCGAAGACGAACCCGCCTTCCACCGCCACCGAGAAATACAGGATCCGCGCCGCGGGCAGGCGCATCAATTGCAGATACCCCGCGAAGGCCCGGACCGGATCGAAGTGACCCCGCGGCTCTGACCCGAAGCCGCGTCCGCCCAGGATCAGGGACACGAAGCCAGCCGCCGCCACGGCGCTGGCACCCAGCATGACGCCACGCCAACCGATATAGGGCTCCAGCAAGCCCGAAAAACTGCCGCCGGCGATCTGGCCGGAAATCGCGAAGGCCACCAGCCGCGACAGCGCGACCTGGCGGCCGTGCGCTGGCGCGGTATCGGCGACCAGCGCGATTGCCAGGGGCGTCAGTCCGCCTGCCGCGAGACCGGTGAGAGCACGCAGGACTATCAGCGTGTTCAGATCGGGCGCAGTGCTGCAGGCAATCAGCAGGACCGTCAGTAGTCCGACGGCGCCGGTCATCACCCGCCGCTTGCCGAGCGCGTCGCCGACCGGCCCGAGGATGGGCTGGATCAAGGCGAACGGAAGGGCGAACGCGCTGGCCAACAGCGCAGCGCGCGCAGTGGTACCGCCCAGGTCGTGCGCGAGCACAGCCACCAGTGGGTCGGTCAGGCGCGTCACCAATGCACCGGAAAACACGGCGAGGGCGACCAGGGCGATCAGTCGCCGAACAGCCGAGTCAGAGGTCATGCGGGCGGTGTGGCCGGAAGCGGCACAAGGAGCAACCGATCAATTGGCCTGCCGAACCCGCGCCTGCAGCAGCACTTCGAACGGATCGTGCCGCTGAAGGATGCGCCTGGATCGACCCGAATAGAGTGGTGTGGTCCACTTCCACGCTCCGGTCCGCGAGCATGAGCCGAGGTCACGGTAGCTGATGGGGAACATCAGGTTCTATCGGACCACCCACAGGATCACCTCGGCGGGGAGCAGCCGATCCTTGAAGGATTGATCTGGCCGCACTTGAGCCGTCCTTCGTTGTTGCACCATGCCTTGGCTTGAGGGCAGCTTCACCTTGCAGCGCAAAGCTTCAACAGGATCCATTGTCCAACCTGCGTGCGGAACGCGACGGTTTCAGACGCCTTTGAACGCTGGCGCACGTCGCTCGACAAAGCTCCTGACGCCTTCTTTGAAGTCGAGGCTTGCGAAGCTGCGATCCATCTCCGCATCTGCGGCAGCCAAAGACTCCGCAAAACTCTGCTCATACGCCGCGCGAACTTGCCGTTTAATGACCGCCACGGAGAGTGGCGAGACATCGTTCGCGAGCATGCGTGCGACAGAGTAGACGTGGTCCATAAGTTTCTCGTCGGGCAACGACTTATTCGCCAGGCGCAACTCGGCAGCCTCCGCTCCGGTAAATCGCCGGGCCGTGAGCAACAGGTCTAATGCCTGCGCCTCACCCACCAGCCTGGGCAGCAGCGCCGCAACGCCATGTTCGGCAACGAGCCCGCGCGCCGCAAAGGCAGTGGTGAATTTTGCGCTATCACAGGTGAAACGAAGGTCTGCGTAAAGGGCAAGCACCAAGCCTACGCCGGCGCAGGCACCGTTGATGGCTGCGATAATGGGCTTCGGGCATGTATAAAGATAACCAAATCGGCCCGGATAGTATTTGGCAATATCTGGCCCTGGTGCGCCCGGGAAGCCCGCATCGGGCTGGTGGACCGGCCTGTGATTGCGCGGCTGAGCGCCTTCCGTCCGTTCCTGCAGTCCTCCCATGTCCGCGCCAGCGCAGAACCCGCGCCCTGCACCGGTTATGACGATGCAGCGGGTGGCGGGACTGTTCCCCACCTCGTGAATCGCATGGCTCACCTCATCCGCCATCAACGATGTCCAGGCATTCAGCTTGGCTGGTCGGTTTAGCGTAATGGTTGTGATCAAATTCTCGGTTTTGACGAGGATATGCTGATACGTGTCCATCGTCGTTCTCCTTGCCGCCGCCGCTCGCGGCTGTCAATTCAGGCTCGGCTGGTTGCTTGGCCGCTCGACATGTGCCGACGAATTTCATCACGCGGTGCCTGGTCTATGGACGGATCAGCGCACCAGCGCATGGGTTGTCCTCAAGTGGTGTGATTTCGCATCGGTCTTGACGGGTGGGATTGAGACCCGGGTGATTCGGCATGACCAAAAATGCAAACCGGGCGCTGGGATACAGCCTCCAGCACCTCGGTTCCACGTTGATTTACCGGCCAGGGTACGCAGTCCGGTCGCTGCGCGGCCAGCTTGCCCGCACGCACCGCCAGCGCCAGATCATGCCGCAAGTGGTCGTAATCGTTCAGGTCCTCGTAGCCCAGGGCAATGCGGACGAGGCGTTGCATCACCAGGGTCTCGACCTGGTGCTCCACCAGGCGTCCCTCATTATTCTGGCAGAGATTACTTCCACCCGCTCGACCGAAATAACAGCACGCAACGACGATCGAGGATCGTATGGAGATGACACCTACGGATTCCGTCCCTCCGCACAAGTGCCCTTGGCAAACTGACCACAAGAGAGGCGAGCAGGAACTCTGATGGCTCTTGCACCAATTCGTGGCGCCCCGCCCGGCGCCCTTAATCCCGACTTCCCCGTTGCGGCGCAGTCTCCGAAGCCTGGACGCCTGACCGCAGGGCCAGACCCTGTCGATCAACGCACAATACCTAAGGTCCGCCAGAGATACTCGCCGATCGAAATTGCGACTGGCGGCGTCAGCCTCACATTTCGAGTCGTTCCTGAGCAGCCAGCCATCGCACGGGCGAGCATGACAGTCGAGGTCGTCGCCGTGGGATCATCGTCGCAGCGCATGATCGGCTTCCTGCGCATGTCGGCGTCGAAAACCCGGACGTTCCTCGAGGACTTGTCGAATGAGCGTTCGCCTCTCGTCGCTTCGGGCGACGAGGACGGTGACGTGCAAATCGAATTTGCGGTCACGGAGGCCGGGCCTGCCCTGGCTGTGCGGAAGCGAGGCCAGCGAGATGCATTGGGGCGGTGGGCCATCAAGCCCGAATTCAATCTGAAGGCGGTTGCGGCCGATCTTCTTGCCGATCTCGGCTTACCGTATGCTCCAAAGTAGCCAAACAACATCCTGATTATGAATCGAATGCCGGACAAGAGGATTCCGCCGACGGCTGGGGTTGCTTGAGGTGACAGCGCCGCTACGGTCAGTGCAGCACGTCTGACTGGTCGTGGACCATGACTGGAGCGGTAGTGAAACGGCGATCGAGCAGGACGCCTGACGGTGCGATGCCTGGTGCAGCGACCGCAGGTAATTCGCCGCTGTGGATTGCGTTCGGAACACGGAGGCTGCGGCCACGCTGGGCACCCGCTATCGCGCCGGCGGCTAGAATGCGCCACGCGGCGGTGACCTCAACGGCTTCCGCAGGCGCGGCTGGCTATATAACGAGCCCGAGGCCGGCTTCTGGCTGTAGACCCGCCGCTTGGCTGGTCGTTGCGCCTCCCCCTATGCTACGAGCTACAAATTGGCCCGGGAAACCGAGCAAAATCAACGCCAGGCTTTTTCGGACGCACTGGTAGAGCAGTCGAAACTCCAACTCCTGTGCTACTTCGCAACACACCATCTCTCAAAATCAACCCACTAGCGCTTAGGGGTAAATGGCCCACCTCCACGGCTCGGAGAGAGGACGCTGTTCAATAGAGAGAACTAGCCAATCGGCCCGTGTCGGAACCCCCTTAGCCTCACCCACAATACCGTGTGGAAGATGGCCCTATTCGGGCCGGTCCCGACGGCAGAGAAAGTTTGGGTGGATGGTAACTGGAGCGGGCGAAGGGATTCGAACCCTCGACCCCAACCTTGGCAAGGTTGTGCTCTACCCCTGAGCTACGCCCGCGACAGGCGGCGGCTTATAGGCGGTTCCGCGGTGGCACGCAACCCTGTTCGCGACGAAAAAGTCGACAGGCAAGGCACCGGGTTACTCCCCCATGTACAGGCTGCGGATCAGTGCATTGTTGTCCAGCGAGTCACGCGACTCCGCCTCGAACTCGATCGAACCATGCACGATAACATAGCCCCGGTCGGCAATGCGGATTGCCTCGGTGAAATTCTGCTCCGCCATCAGCACGGTCAGCCCGTAACCGTCCTTCAGTTCCTGGATCTTGTCGATCGTTCGCGATACCAGCAGCGGCGCCAGGCCGACCGACGGCTCATCCACCAGCAGCAAGCGCGGCGCGGACATCAGGGCTCTGCCCAACGCGACCATCTGCTGCTCACCGCCGCTCATCGATCCGGCCAATTGGGTTCGCCGCTCAGCCAAACGGGGGAACACCTCGAAACAGAAATCCAGGTTCTGCCGCAGCTTTGTACGCGCCGCCTTACGGAAGGCGCCCATCAGCAGGTTCTCCTGTACCGAGAGGCGCGGAAACAGGCGTCGTCCTTCAGGGACGATAGCGATGCCCAGATCGACAATCGCTTCGGTCGCCATGCCAACAAGTTCGTGCCGCGCACCGTCAATTTCGGCGACGATGGAGCCGCCGGTCGGCCGCACCATCCCGATAATCGACTTCATCAGCGTCGACTTACCGTTACCGTTGGTGCCCAACAGCGCGACCGTCTCCCCTTCCCCGACGCGGAGCGAAACGCTGTGCAGGATACGCACCGCACCATAGCCAGCCTCCAGGCTGGTAATCGTCAGGCTAGCGGCCAAGATACGCAGCCACAACGTCGTCGTCCCGGATTACCTCCTGAGGCAATCCATCGGCGATCTTTCTTCCGGCAACCAGCACGACCAGGCGCTGGGAGAAGGCCAGCACAGCCCGCATGATGTGCTCGATCATGATAAAGGTCACGCCCGCCTCATTCAGCTTCATCAGCAGCGCCAAGATTTCGTCCACCTCCCGATGCGACAGACCGGCCATCACCTCGTCGGCAATGAGCATCTGCGGATCACTCGCCATCGCCTTGGCGAGTTCCAGCTTGCGCATCTCAATCTGCGTCAGATCGGCGGGGCGCTTTCCCGCCTTTTCCGCCAGTCCCACCATATCAAGCAGCGCATTCGCGCCGGCGCGTAAGGCGGTAGGACCCTGATGCCCGCGGGATTGAGCCGCGTAGAGGATTGGCACCTGTACATTTTCGGTAAGGGTCATCGTGTGGAACGGCCGTGGCAACTGGAAGCTGCGCGCGAGACCCAGGCGTGTACGACGGTGTGCGGGTAGGCCGTCCAGCCGCTGGCCGTTGAACGTTACCACACCGGTCTCATTGCGCAGCGTGCCACAGATGCAGTTGACCAACGTGCTCTTACCGGAGCCATTGGGGCCAATGAGGCCAAGCCGCTCGCCGCGGCCGACCCGTAGCGTGATATCGTTCAGCGCTACGAAACCACCGAAGCGCTTGCTTACCTTTTCGACGTCCAGAAGGGTTTCGGTCATCGCTGAAACCACCCGACAATGCCACGCGGCGCGGCAACGACGAAAAGGACCAGCAGGACGCCTACGATCAGCAATGAAAGCGCCGAGGAGATCGTCACCGTCGCCACCTGCTGCAGCGTCCCCAGCAGCACGGCGCCGATGACCGGACCAAGCCAGGATGACGTTCCGCCGATCAGCGGCATAGCGATTGTGTTCACCGCATAACTCAGACTGAAGCCGGAGGCTGGATCGAGATAGGTGACGTAATAGGGCAGGGGAGCGCCAGCCATACCCATGAACCCGCCGGACAGGACCGTTGCGATCAATTTCAGCCGCAGCGTTGGCACGCCGGAGGTCTCCGCCGCGCCTTCGTCGTCACGGATCGACGCAAAGCCTAGTCCGAGCCTGGAGTGCTGGATGGCCCTGGCCACCACCACGGCAATTACCGACAGCACCAGCATCAAGAGAAACAGGTATTCTATATAGTTGCCTCCCAGGATCGGCGACTTTTGCGGCCGGATGACATAGGCGCCCCGCGAACCGCCAACAAAGTCCCAGTTGGTGATCAGCGTCTGCACCACCACAGCCATGGCGAGTGTGGCAATCGAGAAGAATGTGCCGCGCAAGCGTAGTGTCAGGTAACCCATGCCGAGACCAACAAAGCCTGACAAAACACCGCCGATCGCGATCATGACCGGAAGCGGCAGGCTGGTAGTCTTATGCAGCACCACCGTTCCGTACGCGCCAATGGCAAAGAATGCTGCGGTGCCAAAATTCACATAGCCGGTGTAGCCACCCAGAATGTTCCAAGCCGTCGCCAAAACGATGTACTGCAGCACAACATAGCCGGCAAAATAGGCGTACTGGTTGTCGATCAACCTGGCTGCCAGCAACACCAGCGCAGCGACGATCACCGCACCAACCGTGAAGCGTAGATTAGCCGCCATCAGCCGCGTCCAAACAGTCCGGCAGGCCGCACCGCCAGCGTCAACAGCAGGAAGCCGAACGCAACCGCCGGTGACCAGGACGGGCCGTAGATCGTCGTCGTCAGGCTCTCCACCACACCCAGCACCATCGCGGCCAGGATCGTGCCGCCAAAGCTGCCCAGCCCACCCATGACACAGATGGCGAAGACGCGGCCGATATAGTCGCGCGCTATGGAAGGCTCGACCGGCTGGATGATGATCAGGATCGCGCCCGCGATTGAGCACGTGGCGATCGACAATCCAAACGCAATTCGCTTGATCCGGCTCGGATTCGCCGCCATCAGCCGCAGCGCAATCGGATCCTGTGCAACAGCCTTGACAGCCCTTCCAACAAAGGTTTGCGACATAAACACCTGCAACGCGGCAATCAGCATCAGCGCCACGACCGCCGGCACCAGTAGCCGCAGCGGCAAATCCAGCGGCCCGAGATGCAAGCTCGGTCCGATGTAGACGGCTTCCACCAAGCGATAATCAACGCCGAACACCAGGATCAGCGTCACCTCGGTGATGAACAGCAGGCCGAAGAAGAACGCCAGACCCCGGATCGAAGCGTCGCCTCGTCGCTCAAACGACAGATCATAGACGGTGTAAATGGCCATGCCGAGCAGGTAGAAAGCCGGCAGCAGGACAATGCTCGTTAGGATCGGATCGAAGCCGAACATGCTGTTGGCGATATACGCAGTATAGGAACCTAGCAGAATGAATGCCGGGTGCGCGATATTGACGATGTCCAACATCCCAAAAGAGATCGAAATGCCGATCGTCACGGCGGCATAAAAGCCGCCCAGCAGCAAGCCGGACAGAATGGCGTTGCCCAGCAGATCGAGTGTCACATCCATTCGTCTTGCTTCGACCGTTTCCTACCCTGGCCGGACACTCTGACGGAACCGTATGCCGGTGAACAGTGGGTAGCACGAGTGGTTCAGACAGCAGGCGCAGCTCCGGCTAGGTCATTGGATGGCCGCCGTCTATCCAGCGCTTTTTTCGCCGGTTGGATGGCCTGATGCTCGCGTGGAACTTGGGCGTCAGCCCAGGGCAAATGTCTCTTTTATGAGTCTAGGGATGATAAGGGCGCGTATGCCGGTGGATAACCCTGATAAGGCCGGTAGATAGGGCGAGTCGAGGCTTGGGATGAGCGTGTAGATGAACAGGATGTCACGCATACATCGCTAACAGCCAACGCGCGCGTGCTCTGCAAGTGGCCACGCAACCCAGGTTATCCACATAGTTCGACAGGCGTGCAAATCCGGCTGGCCTGATGCACCGGACCGACCGTGCATCGGGACACGATGGCGGCTGGTGGGATTAGAAAGCCGATGATCGATCGCGCGCTACGTCATTCGCTGGCGTCGGTTGCGCAAACCATCCGCAACAGCGTATCGGAATACAACCTAAGGTTAGGTAACATGTACAGCGGGAACGAACGCCCTAACGCGAACAGTCGCACGTTTCGCGAAACCACCCTGCCAGGGCTCCGCCCTGCGCTTAGCCAAAGCAGATCTTCTCGGGCGTTACCTGCCGCTAAAAGCGTTGAAGGTAATCAATGTGTATGTGTCTTTTACACCTGCTAGGGTCTGGATCTTCTCGGTCACAAACAGCCCAATGTCCTGGTCATTCTCCAGATAGAACTTGCCCAGCAGGTCGTACTGGCCAGAGGTCGAAAACAGTTCCGACAGCTCCGGGATGGTGTCGGCGGCGTCCCGCGCAACCTGATACGCAGTACCCATGTCGCATTTGATCTGCACGAAGATTGCCTTCATCGTCGCCTCCGTCACCTAGCCAACGCTTTCTTAGCGCAGGTCGTCTCCTTCCCGAAGTGACGATCGATCTGCGAATCGGCGACGTTCATCCACGCACATCGATGCCGGTACCAATCTCCGCTACCAGGCAGAGATTAAATGCGACGTGAGCCACACGTTGTAGCATGTCCGGCAGTGTAGGCCTGGATGGCAGTGCGGACTGCCGGGTCAGGAAGTCGGTCCAGTCATGCCATTCACGGTCGTTCAGATTCAGCGCCCTGCGACGGTCGTCGGGGGTCAGCCTCATCATATCACCCAGCTGATTCAGCAAACTCAGTTGCGCGCGGGCAATACTGTCGATTTCCCGCCAAGCGATACTGCGAGGCATACTGAGGCACTCCTGTTTCTGTACCGGAAACTGTTTATGGCGACGACGGCGGGAATCGGGACAATAAGTGGTAACTTCATGGCAGACTTAAAAATTCTGTTATCGAAATTTAGAGGCGACGGCCGGGGTGACGGCGTTCGCGGCGCCGCCTATTCTGGGTGGCAGGGTTTTGCCGGGGATGAACATCTATGGATCGTGCGCAGGTGAGAAGAGGTGAGGGTGCACCACGCCACGGAGGAAGGGTTCTTGCGGATGCTCTGGCCGCGCAGGGTATCGACCATATTTTTGAGGTACCGGGTGAAAGTTTCCTCGATGCATTGGACGGGCTATACGATCAGCAATCCCGGCTGAAAATGGTTACCTGCCGTTTTGAGGCAGGTGCGGTGAACATGGCCGAGGCGTATGGCAAGTTGACCGGCCGTCCCGCTGCGGCCTTCGTCACGCGGGGGCCGGGCGCCTGCCACGGCTCTATTGGCGTTCATGTTGCGTTCCAGGACAGCACGCCGATGCTGCTGTTCGTCGGCCAGATCGCTCATGAGGATGCCGGCCGCGACGCGTTCCAGGAGGTGGACTACCGCCAGATGTTCGCCCCATTGGCGAAATGGGTAACCCAGATCGATCATGCCAAACGAATTCCCGAAGTTGTTGCGCATGCTGTCGATGTTGCAACCACGGGCCGTCCCGGACCGGTTGTCATTGCACTGTCCGAGGAGATGCAGAAGGACCACATCGACGTACCCGATCTACCGCGGCGTACCATCTCCCCGGCATTTCCCGACCCTGCGGCGTTGCAGCAGATGCGTGGAATGCTGGCGAAGGCGAAACGGCCAGTAGCTGTCGTGGGCGGCTCCTGCTGGACAGCGGCGGGCCGGGCGGCACTGCACCGATTCCTGCTCGACAATAATCTTCCGGTGACGGTCGGCTTTCGCCGTCAGGCCCATTACGACGGCACGCTCGGCAACTTCGCTGGCGACCTAGGCGTGGGATCCGATCCAGGTCTGATCGCAAAATTCCGGACTGCGGACCTGGTGTTGGCGATTGGCAGTCGGCTCGGCGACGCTGTGACCCAAGGCTACACGCTGCTCGACCTCGCCGGCAGCGTGCCCATCGTCCAGGTTCTCCCAGATGGCAGTGAGATCGGCCGTGTCTTCCACACCGCGTTGGGCATAGTCTCCGACTTGAATACCTTTGCACTGGCTGCCGCCGCCCTTGAGCCGGTCGAGCCGGCCTGGGCACAATGGACAACGGATTTGCGATCCCTGCGTGAAGCACAGCGCGCCGTGCCGAACTATCAGGGGGCGCTAAACCTGGGGACAGTGATGCGAGAGCTGGAGGGTCTTCTGGCACCAGATGCGATTGTAACAACGGATGCCGGCAATTTCGCCGGCTGGGCGACGCGCTTTCTGAACTTCTCTGAGAACCAGCGGTATGTTGGCCCGACCAACGGTGCCATGGGCTACAGCGTGCCAGCCGCTATCGGCGCTAAGATCACATTTCCTAACCGGATGGTGGTCAGCCTGGTCGGCGACGGCGGCTTTATGATGACTGGTCAGGAAATCGCAACAGCCTTCCACCACGGTGTCGCCCCGGTTGTCCTGGTCTTCAACAACCAGATGTACGGCACGATCCGCATGCATCAGGAGCGAGCCTATCCCTGGCGCGTGTCGGGCACCAGCCTGACCAATCCCGATTTTGCTCGGTTGATCGAAGCCTATGGCGGCCACGGCGAGGTGGTGAGCGAGACAGCCGCGTTTACCCCGGCTTTCCGTCGGGCGGTCGAAAGTGGCAAGCCGGCACTGATCGAACTGCGAATGAACCCGGATCAGATCACCACGCGCGCGACAATCGCAGACTTACGTGCCGGTACTGCGCCTCCCGAGCCGGCGGGAACCTGATCCGCAGGGCGACGATGTGGCGGACGGGGCCAGTATAAGCGCGGCGGCGCGGCACTTCGCCGCCCGAGACCTAAAGTCGGCGGAAGAGGCATGCCGCCGCCTTATTCGGCGCCAACCGCGTCATTTCGATGCGCTCCATCTGCTGGGTGTCGTTTTGATCCGGCAGAGCCGCTACAAGGACGCCTTACCCTTTTTGTTGCGTGCTGCGGCGGAGCAGCCGGATGTCGCTCTGCTGCAGTCCAACCTCGCATCGGCATACCTGGGACTATCGCGATATGACGATGCGCTGGCTGCCAGCTACCGGGCCATTGATCTGTCGCCCGCTAACGCCGACCAGTTCAACACCCTCGGCACAATCCACAAGAACCTGGATCAGCCTGAAGCGGCCATCGAGGCGTATTCCAGAGCGATTACATTGGAGCCTGCGCATGCGCCGGCGCTGTTCAACCTGGGTACACTGCTGGCAAAGCAGGATCGGTGGGCAGAGGCTCTGGCAACGTTGCGGCGCGCAGAGCAGGCTGCCCCGCCAGATGCGCCTTTGGACAAGATCGCCGATCTTACCAAGGAGATCGGCCGCTGTTTGATGGCTGTAGGTGATCCGCAGGCCGCGATCGAATCGTGCCGGCGCTTTTTGGCTCTCCATCCGGATCAACCTGCGGTCCGGAGCAATCTGGCGCTGGCGCTGCTGCTGACCGGCCAGTTTGAAGAAGGCTGGCAAGCTTATGAAAGCCGTTGGGAGGATGCCGGGAACGATCCTCTGCCGCCAGGCGCAACCATCATCGATCCAGACAAGTTGGCTGGTAAGCGTGTATTGATACTGGCCGAGCAGGGGCGAGGCGACGTCATCCAGTTCATCCGGTACGTGTCGCTGCTGGCCGAATGTGGCGCGACGGTGCTGGTGCAGGTTTACCCTGATCTCGTCGAGCTGGTGCGTGCGATGCCGTCGGCATCGCAGGTTATAAGCACCGATGACCCGGTGCCGGATGTTGATCTGCGTACGCCAGTCATGAGTCTGCCACTGGCGTTTCGGACGACGCTTTCTCACGTTCCCGCGGGCGTGCCCTATCTGGCCGTCCCGCAAGTGCGGCTGGTCAGGTGGCGAGACCGCCTGGGCCCGGGGCGTCGACGGCGAATTGGTGTGGCCTGGTCAGGCTCTGCCCATAGCTATGGCCGCTCTGCTGTACCGGCTGCATTACTGGCACCCGCATTTGATCTGGTGGATGCTGAATGGCATTGTCTGCAGAGCGAAATCCGCGAGGGAGATCGTGCGTGGCTGGCGGCCGAAGCGCCGCATGTGCATCTGCATGATCATGCGCTAGTCGATTTTGCAGATACTGCGGCGCTGATTTCGTGCCTGGATGAGGTGGTGACGGTCGATACAGCCGTTGCTCATCTTGCCGGCGCGCTAGCGCATCCGGTTCGGATTTTGCTGCCGTTTAATCCTGATTTTCGGTGGTTGCTGACGCGTACTACCAGCCCTTGGTATCCCACAGCTCGCCTCTACCGGCAGCCGTCGCCCGGCGACTGGCCATCGGCTGTCCGGGATTTAGTAGCAACCCTTGGTTAGCCGGGTTAGCGGACTCCACGCCCGCCGCGTCCCGTGCGCGCCTCCGGTTTAAGGCCGAGGCCGCTTTCGAGCGCGAGGTTGGATCGGAGTTTGGCATAGTCTGATGCCACCATCGGATAGTCCAGCGGCAAGCCCCATTTCGCCCGGTACTCCTGCGGCGTCATCCCGTGCACTGTCTGCAGGTGCCGCTTTAGCATCTTCATGCTGAGGCCGTCTTCCATGCACACGAGGTGGTCGTCGAATACCGTCTGGCCATAGATCGGATGCATATAAGCCCTGCTCGCACGTGAGGAGCTGGAGGTAGTTCGGGTGGGGGCATGCGCGTCGCGGTCGCCATGCCGCACGATATTATCGCCGTGAGTGTGCACGTAAGGCCGGGAGGGGTGTGCCTCTGACCCACTAAGATCAGCTAATGTGTTGTAAACACTCGTTATCAAGGCCGGAATTACGCCGGTAACCACTGCATTGTGGCTGACATGCGCTGTCACAATCTGTGAGGCGAGTGTCAGGATATATGTGTCCGAGCCAGCCATGGGTGGGTGATCCCCCAACGAAATGGAGTTTTGACGTTTTTTTCACGTTCTATTAGGATTTTTTTATCGGTCAACCATCGGTTTGCGTTGGTGCGGATCAGGAGCGATTTTGCGATGAGCGATCGGATTGTTGAGGAAGCCTACAACCGGGCAAAAAGCCGTTTTTCTGAGGAGCAGTGGTTTTCGCTGCCGCCGCGCGCGGTGACGGACGAGATCTACAAGGAGATCCGGCAGATCGATGCTGAGCGGGTTAACAGCGAGGCAGCACGCCCCAACCGGTCAGCGCGGAACGCTTTCGCAGCGTGAAGCTGCGCTCTGAGCAATTCTACTGGTCATAGTGCATCCTTGCTCCGGACTTGACGCAGTAATGTCGGCCTGCCCCCGGGCCAGCTTGGCGCCCGGATTGTCTTTGCAATAACGCGGGTGTGAAGCTACCTCGCGTAGTACTCGACTAGAGCCCCCCGCAACTGCTGCCTGCGCGGGGCGTTATGGGCGCGTGATGAATGTGCCTCAGCCCGGTTCCCAACGGTTCGCCAGAAGCGCGCCGCAAGTTGACACGCAAACACGGCCGCCGGCCGTTCGTAGCCTGTCCGGGATTTATCATCTTCACCCTCTGGTCGCTGGCCCGCTGAGGGAGTGGTCGCGCTGGTTCGACCACATCGCCGGCATGGGGTTTCGTTCGGTCTGCTTAGCGCCACCCTTCGAGCCTGGCGGCAGCGGTGATATTTTTGTCCACGCGACGTTCGATCGTTTGCACCCACGGCTTGGCTTTGACGGCCCGGCCTGGGACGGCATAGCCTGGGCCGTGCGGGCGGCTGACGCTGTCGGGCTTCGCCTGCTGCTCGACATGACGCCTGATCAGGTCGCCGCGGACGCCCCAGTACACCAACGTCACCCAGACTGGTTTGGTGCTGAAGCTGATATCGCACCTGACCCTCGGCGACAGCCTACGCGGCTAGACGTAGCCGTCCCCCGCGCTGGTTGGGCCTCCCAGGCGGACGGATTATCAGATTGGTGGATCGCCCAAGCCACTCGTCTGTTGCAGACGGGTGTGGCTGGCTTCCGCTGCATGGGGCTGGATCGCGTCCCTCGTCGCTTCTGGCGCGACTTGGCATCCGCAGTATCGGCGGAGCAGCCGAACGCCACACTAATCGCGTGGACGCCGGGCGTGCCGAGAGCGACCGTCCCGGGCTTAAGCGGTTTAGGCTTTGACCGCACCTGCTCGTCCGCGGCTTGGTGGGATGGGCGGGCAGCGTGGTTCTTCGACGAATACGCAAGCTTACATGCCGTCGCGCCGCCATTATCCTCCCCGGAACCGTCCTTTCAGGACCGGTTGGTGCATCGCCTTTCGCCGGATGCCGACATTCCGGTCGCCTATCGTCTCGCCCTTAGCATTGGCGCTGCCACCGGCGCCGGACTGTTTGTGCCTATGGGCTTCGAATATGCAAGTGCTCGACCCTTTGACGCCATCAGCGGCACGCCAGACGACATGGAGGCGGCGCGCGCCGAAGCTCCGGTTGATCTGTCCGCCGACATCGCCGCTGCCATTCGAACGGTGGAGATGGAAGCGGAGCCGTGCCTGATCCGTCCACTCGTCAGCCCGGAAAGTCCGGTTACAACGTGGCTGCGCAGTCCCGCCGCCGATATTCGGGAGGCCCCCGAGGCGAGCCTAGTGCTGGTCAACCCCGACACTATTCATGCGCAGCATGTCGGATTTGTCGCTCCGGTGCTCCCACCTTCGGCCGGAGCACCGTTTGCTCTGGCCGATCCAGGAGCGGCAACATCTCCATTGTACCCGGGCGAAGTGCGGATCCTAGACTGCCGGCGCACAGCGGACATAGCTCCGCTTCCGGCACCGGACTTGAGCGCAAACTGGGCTGCGGTACGACGCATTGGCATTGAAGCCGTTGAGCCGGCGGTTCCTGGTGGCGACTTCCCAGTCAAGACTGAGGTCGGACGTCCTGTTGCCGTCACGGCGGACATCATTTTCGACGGCCACGATCTTTTGGCTGCCGACCTTCTGTGGCGTTCTGCAGACCAGGATGTTTGGACACGATATCCGATGCGCCTGGAGGGGAACGATCGCTGGACTGCCACCGTCGTGCCCGATCGAAACGGGCTCTACCACTTCGCGGTCGAAGCCTGGTGGGACCAATGGGGGAGCCTGATCCATGACCTGAGCGCCAAGCAGGCTGCCGGGCAGGACGTGTCGCTGGAAGCGGAAGAGGCGCGGCAATTGCTCCAGCAAGTTTGGCGGAAAGGCCTTGGGGAGCCGCTGAAGCGACTGGGTTCGCAGCCTGATACTGAGGCAATGACATCGCCCGAGACTATGGCGGAAATGCGCGTGGCAACTGGTCGGCCCTTTGTTGTGCGCAGTGCCGAACACGCCGTTAGGGCCGATCGGCCCACAGCTGCATTTGCCAGTTGGTACGAGCTATTCCCTCGCTCTGCTACCCACGACCCACAGGTGCACGGCACGTTCCGCAGCGTCATTGAGCGGCTGCCCGCCATCCAGGCAATGGGTTTTGATGTGTTGTACTTTCCACCAATCCATCCGATTGGTACGGTCAACCGCAAGGGCCGCAACAACAGCCTGCGTGCTGCGCCTGGCGATGTTGGCAGCCCCTATGCCATCGGAAGCGCTGCTGGTGGCCATGACGCGGTGCATCCGCAGCTTGGTACGCTGGATGATTTCCGCGCACTGGTCGTAGCGGCGCGGGGTCATGGGCTTGAAATCGCGCTCGATTTCGCCGTGCAGTGTGCACCGGACCATCCTTGGCTCACGGAGCACCGTGACTGGTTCCGCTGGCGGCCCGATGGGTCGATGCGGTACGCCGAAAACCCGCCAAAAAAGTATGAGGATATTGTTAATCCGGACTTCTACGGTAAGGCATCGTTTCCAGCGGTGTGGCTGGCGCTGCGCGATGCGATTCAATTTTGGGTCGATGAAGGCGTACGGATTTTTCGGGTCGATAACCCACACACCAAGCCGCTTCCGTTCTGGCAGTGGATGATAGCCGATATTCAAAGCCGGCATCCCGACGTGTTGTTCCTGGCAGAAGCATTTACCCGGCCGAAACTGATGTATCGCCTGGCAAAAATTGGTTTCAGCCAGTCCTATACCTACTTCACGTGGCGCAACACCAAGCAGGAAATCATAGAATACTTGACCGAGCTTGCGGCACCACCGGTTGCCGGCTTTTTCCGTCCCAACTTTTTTGTGAACACACCGGATATCAATCCGGTGTACCTGCAGACCGCCGGCCGACCTGGATTCCTCATTCGGGCGGCACTTGCAACGACACTATCGGGGCTATGGGGCATGTATTCCGGGTTCGAAATTTGCGAATCAGCCCCGCTACCAGGGCGCGAGGAATATCTTGATTCAGAAAAATATGAGCTGAGGCCACGCGACTACGACGCTGATGGTAACATCATCGCCGAGATTACCACACTAAATCGGTTGCGGCGGCTGTATCCCTCGCTGCAGAGCCACCTAGGCGTGCGCTTTTATCCAGCCGCCAACGATCAAGTCCTATTCTACGGGAAGGGCGACATCCTTGTCGCTGTCAGCCTTGATCCGCACGCGGTACAGGAGGCGATAGTGGAATTACCGCTATGGCGCCTCGGCCTGCCGGACCACGCGATCTTGCCAGTAGCCGATGTTGTACGTGGCAACCACTTCACCTGGGTTGGCAAGTACCAGCGCCTGCGCTTCGATCCGGGTGAGCTTCCCTTCCATATTTGGCACCTTCCGGCAGCCATCGCATGAATGTCATGCCACCTCTCGCTCGGCCCGGGCAGGTCCTGGTAAAGGATCCCCTGTGGTTTAAGGATGCCGTCATCTATCAGCTGCACGTAAAGTCGTTCGCTGATTCTAATAATGACGGTATTGGGGATTTTCCTGGCCTGATCGAGCGCCTGGACTATATTGCGGAGCTTGGCGTCAACACCATCTGGCTGCTACCGTTCTACCCGTCGCCGTTGCTGGATGATGGCTACGATATCGCCGACTATCGCGGCGTCCACTCGGACTATGGTACGCTGGCCGATGTCAAGCGTTTCGTCGCCGCTGCGCACGATCGCGGGTTAAAGGTGATTGTTGAGCTCGTCGTCAATCACACCTCTGACCAGCATCCGTGGTTTCAACGCGCTCGCACGGCGCGCCGGGGCTCGACCTATCGCGATTTCTATGTCTGGTCTGACAGCGATAAGCGATATTCGGGCACGCGAATTATTTTTCTGGATACGGAGCGGTCTAACTGGACCTGGGACCCGGTAGCCGGCGCCTATTACTGGCATCGTTTCTATTCACACCAACCAGACCTGAACTTCGACAATCCGCGAGTGCTGCGGGAGATTCTGTCGGTCCTCCGTTACTGGGCAGAACTCGGCGTTGACGGCCTACGGCTGGATGCCGTGCCATACCTTGTGGAGCGCGAAGGCACCAACAACGAGAACTTACCGGAAACACACGCGGTTCTAAAACGGATACGCGCGGAATTGGATGCGCACTATCCCGACCGGATGCTACTGGCCGAAGCAAACCAATGGCCTGAGGACACCAAGGATTATTTTGGTGATGGCGACGAGTGCCACATGGCATTTCACTTCCCGCTAATGCCACGTATGTATCTGGCCATCGCGCGCGAGGACCGATTCCCGATCACAGATATCCTGCGTCAGACACCGGACATCCCGGAGAGCTGCCAATGGGCTATTTTTCTGCGTAACCATGACGAATTGACGCTCGAGATGGTGACGCAATCAGAGCGAGACTTTTTGTGGGAGACCTATGCGTCGGACCGTCGGGCGAGACTGAACCTGGGCATTCGGCGCCGGCTTGCCCCACTGATGGAGCGTGACCGGCGCCGCATTGAACTGATGAACTACCTGCTGCTGTCCATGCCGGGCACACCGGTAATCTATTACGGCGACGAAATCGGTATGGGCGACAATATTCATCTGGGCGATCGCAACGGCGTACGAACCCCGATGCAGTGGTCGTCTGACCGCAACGGCGGATTCTCCCGTATCGCCGACCCGTCCCGTCTTGTGCTACCGCCTGTAATGGACCCGCTCTACGCATATCAGGCGGTAAATGTAGAGTCGCAGGCTGCCGATCCGCATTCGTTGCTGATGTGGATGCGCCGTATTATCGCTACGCGACGGCAGTACAAGGTGTTCGGTCGCGGCACCAACCGCCTCTTGTATCCGAAAAATCGTAAGATTCTAGCCTATTTGCGCGAGGATCAGGACACCACAATCCTTTGCGTCGCGAACCTGTCGCGCACGCCGCAGGCCGTTGAACTCGATCTGTCGGAGTTTCAGGCACGTGTGCCGGTTGAGCTTGATGGCCATTCGGTGTTCCCACCGATCGGCCAGCTTCCCTACCTGCTGACGCTGCCGCCATACGGCTTCTACTGGTTTGAACTTTCCCAGGCGGCCGAGTGGCCGTCCACCCATACGCCGGCGCCGGAGCCCATGCCCGAATACCAGACTCTTGTAATGCGTCGTGACGTCGCCGAGGCTGTTGCCGCCGCACAAGGGACTATCGAACGAGACGTGCTGCCGCCGTACCTAGCCAAGCGACGCTGGTTTGCGATGAAGGATGAGGCGCTGCGTGCCGTCCGCATCGCACTAATCACTCGTGTCCCGGCCGAAGACTTCCTGCTGCTGGAAATCGAGACAGAGACCGCATCCGGTTCCGCACGTTGGCTGCTGCCAGTTGGCATCGTATGGGAGGAGAACAACCTGCCGCCGCTTCAGGTGCAGCTAGGTCTTGCTCGCGTTCGTCGCGGTGCACGGGTGGGCTTGTTGACCGATGCCTTCACCTTCCCGCAATTCGCCATCGGCGTGCTGTCGGCCTTGGCACAACGCGACTGCATCGCCACTGATCACGGTGTAATCCAATGTGAGCCAACCTCGCGCATGGCAGAGGTTTCAGTTCCGCCCGGGACCGAGATGCACTGGATTTCAGCGGAGCAGTCTAATTCTTCCGTGGTGGTCGGTGACGTGGCAATTCTCAAGCTGTTCCGCCGGGTCAGCGACGGTCCGCACCCAGAGGCGGAAATGGGTCGCTACTTAACAGAGCAGGGCTTTGCCCATACGCCAGCGCTGCTGGGAGAGGTGGTGCGAATTGATCCTGATGGTACTCGCCACGCACTGGCCATCGCTCAGGCTTTTGTGCGGAACCAAGGCGATGCCTGGACCTGGACCCTTGAACTGCTGTCGCGTGGCCTATCGGATGTTGCTGGCGGTGATGACAGGGCGGCGGTCGATGCGATGGCCCATGCAGACTATGAGCCCTTCGCCCACCTACTCGGTCAGCGTCTCGCCGATATGCACTCTATCTTGAGCCGTCCGGCGGAGGCACCCGCATTCTGTCCAGTCGGAGCCACGGCAGAGGATGCCGGTGCGCTGGCGGATCGCATCTGGCAGCAGGTCGAGCAGGCTTGCCAGGCGCTCGACAGAGTCCGCGACACCAAGGTGGCGCCGGAGGACCTGCACGCTGGATTGCTTTCCGCGCTCCCAACGCTAGAGAAGAATCTGCGCCGACAGGCAGAGGGGTTAGCTGGGTCTCTGCTCACCCGCATTCACGGAGACCTGCATTTGGGTCAGGTGCTCGTAGTCAATGGCGACGTCAGTATCATTGATTTTGAAGGCGAACCAGCCAAGCCGATCGAGCATCGACGCGCAAAGGACCATCGCCTGCGGGATGTGGCTGGCATGCTGCGCTCTTTCGATTACGCCGCGGCGGTTGTGCAGCGGCGTAGCGCCGCGACGCATGGTCATCTGGCCGATGAACGTATCAGCCAGTTCCTGGATGGGTTCCGAAGCAAGGCGTCCGATGCCTTCCTGGCCGGCTATCGTGCCACGCTGGACGTCGACGATCCACTTCTGTCCCTGTTCCTGATCGAAAAAGCGGCCTACGAAGTCGTGTATGAGGCAGCTAACCGCCCTGCTTGGGTCGACGTTCCATTACAGGGACTGCTCACTTGTGTCGTGCCGATCGCCGAGGCTCTAGCGTGAACGACTTTGTCACCGTCCCATCTCTGACACCGGAGCAGGCTTGGCAACTGCAGACCGGAGCGGTCCGCGATCCGTTCGCGGTTCTCGGACCATTCGACGCAAACGGTGGCCGATTCATACGCGCTTTCCTTCCGGGAGCACAGCAGGTTGAAGTGGTCACGCGCACCGACGGGCGGCATCTTGGTACGTTGCTACCGGTGCCGCCAGACGGTTTGTTCATGGGCAGTGTCGCCTCGACTGAACCGTATCGGCTTCGCATCACCTGGCCGGGAGCGAAGCAGGAGACCGAGGATCCATATTCGTTTGGCCTGCTGTTAAGCGACACGGACCTGCATCTGTTCAATGAAGGACGCCTCTTCCGCATGGCGTTCACTCTGGGCGCCAATGTGACGACGATCGACGGCGTCCGCGGCACGCGCTTCGCCGTTTGGGCGCCGAACGCGCGCGCCGTGTCGGTGATCGGAGACTTTGACACCTGGGACCCACGTCGTCACCCGATGCGCCTGCGTCATCCCTCAGGTGTTTGGGAGCTTTTCGTGCCTCGCGTCGGGGCGGGCGCCCGCTACAAGTTTTCCATGGTTGGGGCGGAGGGGAACCGGCTACCAGACAAGGCTGACCCGCTGGCTCGAGCAACGGAGGCTCCCCCTGCCACCGCTTCCATCGTGGACGACGTGATGTCCTTTATCTGGCATGATACCGCGTGGATGAAGAGCCGGCCGCAGCGGCAGACGCACGAAGCGCCGATCTCGATCTATGAAATGCATGCGGCATCCTGGTTCCGTCCGGATGGTGACGGAACCGCGTCTTGGGATCAGTTGGCTGAACGCCTTGTTCCATATGTCGCGGGACTGGGATTCACCCATATCGAACTGATGCCGGTGGCAGAACATCCGTTTGGTGGATCCTGGGGCTATCAGCCGCTAGGTCTTTTCGCCCCGTCAGGCCGCTTTGGACCAATTGAAGGCTTCAAGCGTTTTGTGGACCAGTGTCACCGCGCCGATATCGGCGTGATCGTCGACTGGGTACCGGCGCACTTTCCTACCGACACACACGGTCTAGCGCGGTTCGACGGAACACCTCTCTACGAACATGCCGACCCGCGTGAGGGATTCCACCAGGACTGGAACACGTATATTTACAACATGGGTCGGAACGAGGTGCAGGGCTTTCTGATTGCCAGTGCCATCCATTGGCTCGAGGAATTTCATATTGACGGCCTGCGCGTCGACGCGGTGGCGTCGATGCTATACCGGGATTACAGCCGCAAGCAGGGAGAGTGGATCCCGAACGCTTTTGGCGGGCGTGAGAACCTGGAGGCGATCGGCTTTCTACGCCACTTCAACGCCGTTGTGGCGGAGCGGTGTCCTGGAGCGATGACGATTGCCGAAGAATCAACCGCTTGGCCCGGCGTGTCCCACCCGATACGCGACGGCGGCCTCGGATTTACTTTCAAGTGGAACATGGGTTGGATGCACGACACGCTGCACTATATGCAGCTCGAGCCGCTATACCGACAGTGGCATCATAACGATATGACGTTTGGGCTGATGTATGCGTTTGCGGAACATTTTGTTCTGCCACTGTCACATGACGAGGTGGTGTACGGCAAAGGCTCGCTGATCGAAAAAATGCCTGGCGACTATTGGCAGCGCTTCGCCAACCTGCGCGCCTATTTTGGCTTCATGTGGGGTCATCCGGGCAAGAAGCTTCTGTTCATGGGCGGCGAGATCGCTCAATGGCGCGAGTGGAACCACGACGCATCGATTGAGTGGGATCTGCTCGACCGCCCGGCGCATCGTGGCATCCAGACGTTGTTGCGCGACTTGAACCGGTGTTACGGATCTAGTCCAGCCCTTTATCAGCGAGATTCGGTTTCTACCGGTTTCCGCTGGGTTGTTGGCAACGACACCACGAACTCGGTGTTCGCCTTTCTCCGTCAGGGAGTCGAAGAGGGTAGCCTGATTCTTGTTGTCTGCAACCTGACACCGGTACCGCGCCACAACTACGGTATCGGCGTGCCACGTCCAGGCTACTGGCATGAGGTGCTCAACACCGATGCTGCGATTTACGGCGGATCCAACATGGGAAATGGTGGTGGATCGGAAACGGTCCCGCAGCAGATGCACGGCGAGGCACAAACGCTTTACTTGACCTTGCCGCCTCTCGCCACGCTATTCCTGTCTCCTTCAAGTTGACGGTGACGCGTCGAGTTGTTGGCTGTTTTGTGACCAACACCGGCACGCTCGCGGGAACATAACAGCTCTGGCTCCGTTCTGGATCGGCACGCCGATATGGACTGGACCCGGTCTGTTCCCGTGCGCTTAAGGTAAGGCAGACTCATGACGGATATGCTCCCTCCTACCTGCGGTTTCGGCGCAAGGCGGCTGGGTGGGGGGCAGGTTCGCTTCCGCCTGTGGGCCCCGGCGCAAGAGAGTGTCTGGGTCGCTGTCGAGGACGGACCACTGTTGGCTATGCAGCGTGATCCGGACGGTTGGTTTGAGGCTACCGCAGATCTTCCGCCAGGCACGGCTTATCGCTACCGCTTGTCGGATGGGATGCTGGTACCTGATCCGGCGTCAAGGCAGCAGGCGGAGGACGTGCATGGTCCAAGTCTTGTTGTGGATGACGATAGCTACGCTTGGCGGTGCCCGGACTGGACGGGGCGGCCCTGGCATGAAGCTATTATCTATGAAATCCATCCCGGGCTTGCCGGCGGCTTCGAAGGCATCCGGAACGACCTTCCACGTCTGAAGGCACTGGGGATAACAGCGATTGAGCTGATGCCGATAGCAGATTTCCCCGGGAGGCATAACTGGGGTTATGATGGCGTTCTGCCTTATGCCCCTGATCGTAGCTATGGCACGCCTACAGACCTGAAGCGGTTGGTCGATGCAGCGCACGAACTAGAGCTGATGATCTTCCTGGACGTTGTCTACAACCATTTTGGTCCCGATGGCAACTACATCAGCGCCTATGCGCCATCGTTCTTTCGCGACGACATACCGACGCCTTGGGGGTCGGCTATTGATTTTCGCCGCCGGCCGGTACGAGACTATTTCATCTGCAACGTCCTAATGTGGCTGCGCGACTATCGTTTCGACGGACTGCGCTTTGACGCGGTGCATGCCATTCCCGAGCAGGACTGGGTGATCGAGATGGCGTCGATTGTCCGCCGCACGGTTGGCGCCGAACGGCACGTGCATCTGGTGCTCGAACACCATAATGCGGCCTCACTTCTGCGCAGCGGCGTTGACGCTCAGTGGAATGATGATGGCCACAACGTGCTGCACGTCCTTCTAACGAACGAGACCAACGGCTATTACGCTGACTATTCTCATGAGCCAGCGGGCCAACTCGCGCGTTGCTTGGCGGAAGGTTGGGTCTTTCAGGGCCAGCGCTCGGCGTATCTGGATGGCCCGCGGGGTGAACCTAGCATTGGGTTGCCGCCAACGGCACACGTGTTGTTTCTGCAAAACCACGACCAAATCGGTAACAGAGCGATGGGCGAACGCCTGACGGTTCTGGCCGACCCGGCCGCGCTGGAGGCGGCGCTAGCACTGCAGATGCTTTGTCCACAAATCCCGTTGTTGTTCATGGGCGAGGAGACTGCATCGGAGACACCCTTCTTCTTCTTTACGGATCATGGTCCTGAGCTAGCCGAGGCGGTTCGCGAAGGTAGGCGGTCAGAGTTTGCTCGGTTTCCCGAATTCGCTAATTCGGAGAACAGGGAGCTAATTCCTGATCCTAACGATGTTGCTACCTACGACGCCTCTGCAACGCGAGCTGCGCCGGGTGGCACTGAGCGGAGCGACCTTTACCGCACGCTTATTGCGTTGCGCCGGGATGAAATCATACCACGATTGCCAGGTAGTAAAGCGGTCGGCGCCCGTACGATCGGACAAAAAGCCGTTGAAGCGACCTGGATGTTAGGCGATGGCACGAGGCTGGTGATAGCCGTCAACTTAGGATCTGATCCGATAGCATATCGGGCCCCTCTGGGGCGGCAGCTTTTTCCACAATATCAATGGACCGGGACATTGCCCGGTCCCGCAACATTCGTTTGGCTGGAAACGACATATGAGTGAGGATATTCTACGTGACCTGGCCCGCCGTGCGGGCATTGCGACCGAGTGGCTGGACTTTTCCGGGCGGCAGCATGTTGTTGCGCCGGTGACGCTGCGGCGCGTACTAAGCGCATTAGGGCTGCCGGCAGACACCAGCCGCGAGCAATCCGCCGCGCGTCGCCTTCTTAGCAGGCGCAGTAACCTGACGGACTTGCCGCCTCTGCTGACGGCCGTTACCGGCCGCCCAACGCGACTTGATGTCGGCGGTAATGAAGCACTGCAGGCGGAACTTGTACTGGAAAATGGTACAACACGTCCAATCTCACTGTTGCCAGCGCGCGGCCGTCTTCGTATCCCGGCCGTTACTGAAATCGGCTATCACCGTGTCCGCATTGACGATCGAGAAATCGTTCTAGCGGTATCGCCGGCCCGGTGCCGGTCAATCGAGGACGTAGTTCCAGATGCGCGTTTGTGGGGGCTTGCTGCGCAAATTTACGCTCTACCGCACCAACATGATCTAGGTGTGGGTGACCTTGCTGGTGCCGCAGATCTTGCGCGTTCTGCTGGTGCTAAGGGTGCTGATGCGGTGGCGCTTAGCCCTATGCATGCGCTATACGCAGCCGATCCGGATCATTTCGGTCCGTATTCACCATCTAGCCGCTTGTTCCTCAATCCGCTCTACGCGGCACCTTCACTAGTATTTGGAGAAGCATTCTACCAGCGCGCCATTGAACGAGCGGGAATTCAGGCGCCACCAACGGGGAAGCTGATCGACTGGAAGGCAGTCTCGGAAGTCAAGTATAGTGCGTTGCGTGCACTTTTCGATATGTTCCTGGATAGTGAGGAATGGAACGGATCAGCGGGCGCTGATTTTGCGCGGTTTCGCGCTGACGGTGGTCCGCTGCTTCTGGAGCACGCCTGCTTCGAAGCCCTGCAGTTCGCCATGATGCCCCGCCGGGAGTGGCGAACCTGGCCAACCGACCTGCGTTACCCCCGCGGCAGCGTCGTCGCCGCCTTTGCGGAGGCGCATGCCGATGAGGTCTTGTTTCATCAGTTCCTACAATGGATCACCGATCGCTCAGTAGCTGCCGCACAACGCGATGCTCGGCAAGCCAGTATGCGGATCGGACTGATCGGTGACCTCGCGGTGGGCATGGATCCCGCCGGAAGCCATGCCTGGAGCAGGCAGTCGGATGTCCTGCTGGGGCTGACAATCGGCGCACCGCCCGATTTGCTAAACCCGACTGGCCAGAACTGGGGCCTGACAGGCTTTTCGCCACGAGCGCTGGAGCGTACCGGCTTCGCTCCATTCATTGCCACGCTGCGTGCGACGATGCGGCACATGGGTGGCATCCGTGTTGATCACGCGATGGGCTTAACGCGTCTATGGCTGGTTCCGGAAGGAGCCTCACCGGACGAAGGCGCCTACCTGACTTACCCGGCCACGGACCTGTTACGCCTTCTTGCCCTCGAATCGGTCCGTCACAACGTTGTGGTCATAGGTGAAGATCTCGGCACGGTGCCCGAGGGATTTCAGGACATGCTTGAACAGGGAGGTATCCACGGCATGCGGGTGCTCTGGTTCGAGCGTGATGCGCAATCCAGCTTCCGGCCGCCGCGCGGTTGGGGGAATAGCGCCGTGGCGATGACCTCTACGCACGACCTGCCGACAGTAGCAGGCTGGTGGAAAGGCACCGATATAGACGTCCGGCATCGCCACGGCCGTTTGGGTGCCGGGGTGGATCCGGAGCAGTCGAAGCAGGAGCGTGAGATTGACCGGCCCAAACTGTGGCGGGCATTCACACAGGAGCATGTCACCGAAGGTGCAACACCGCCGCCGGACAATCCCGATCCTGTGGTTGATGCTGCGGTTCGCTTCGTCGCGAAGACGGAGGTCCCGCTCTCGCTTATACCGCTGGAAGACCTTCTGGGACAGGAACAGCAACCCAACCTGCCGGGTACTGTGACCGAGTATCCAAACTGGCGCATGCGCTTTTCGGTCGATGCCGCCGCACTCTTAGAGCAGGAGCCAGCGGCGCGGCGCATTGACGCGGTAGCCACGGAACGGCCGCGTCAATGACTCGCACGATTCATAGCGTCCCGCGCGCGACGATGCGCCTGCAGCTTCACAAGGGTTTCACCTTTTACGATGCAGCTTTGGTCGTACCATATCTGGCCGAACTCGGCGTCAGCCACGCCTATACCTCGCCGATCCTCACCGCGCTGCCAGGATCTATTCATGGCTACGACGTCATTGATCCGACACGAATCAATCCGGAGCTTGGCGGGGATGATGGCCTCCGCCATTTCGTGTCCGAACTGCGGGGCGTCGGCCTGGGGCTAATCGTCGATATTGTGCCAAACCATATGGCCGTTGGGGCGTCGGAGAACCCATGGTGGGCAGATGTGTTACGAAATGGCCCGGAGAGCGAATATGCGGGCTATTTCGACATAGACTGGCATACCTCGCAGCCCGGGCTACGGAATAAGCTGTTGGCGCCATTTCTTGGGCGCCCCTACGGCGAGGCCCTAGCGGATGGTGAGCTTAGGCTTAACCAGGACCATCATGGGCGATCTGTCGTGGACTACTTTGGCAACCAGTACCCGATCCGCCCCCAGGACGAGGCGCATATTCAGGAAGCAGGGCTCGAATCGTTCAACCCAGCAAATCAAAGCGGGCGCGATCTGCTACACGCGCTACTCGAGCGGCAGCACTATCGGCTGGCTTGGTGGACTACCGCGGGGGACGAAATCAATTGGCGCCGTTTTTTCGACATTAACGGCCTTGCGGGACTTCGGGCTGAAGTCCCCGAGGTGTTTGAGGCTACTCACGCCACGCTGTTCCGGCTCTATACCGAAGGCTTGGTCGACGGGTTCCGTATCGACCATGTCGATGGCCTATCCGATCCGCCCGGCTACTGCCGTCGCCTGCGCACCCGTCTGGATGAACTGGCGCCGCAGCGGCCGTCTCATGCCGCGCAAGGCAGAGCGTATATTGTCGTGGAAAAAATCCTCGCGCACGGTGAGATGCTGCCTGCCGATTGGGAGGTTGATGGTACCACCGGCTATGATTTCATGAACCAAGTCAGTGCCGTGCAGCATGACCGTAGCGCAGCGGCGGCTCTCAGGCGTACATGGCAGACCCATACCGGCCGTTCTGCCCAATTCTCCGCCGAAGAGGTGATTGCTCGCAAGCAGATCCTTGCGCGGGGGTTTGAGGCGCCGCTGGAAGCTACCGCACAGGCATTGCACGATGTCGCTTGGTCGGATCCCGCGACGCGGGACGTCACTGCCCCAGCGCTTCGTCGCGGCGTCGCGGCGTTGCTGGCACATTTTCCCGCTTATCGCGGCTACAATGCCGGCGTCCCGCGCACCCTTCAGGATCAGAGGGCATTTGAATACGCACGTGTCGGGGCCAAAGACGAGCTGCCGGCGTCATCACATCCGGTGCTAGACCGCATCGATGATTGGCTCTGTGGCGCTGTCGAGCACGAGAGGCAGCGCGATCTTTGCCGCAAGGCGGCGACACTATTCCATCAGCTCAGCGCCCCCATTGCGGCTAAAGCGGTAGAAGACACAGCGTTCTATCGTTACGGACCGTTGCTTTCCCGCAATGATGTGGGGTTTGATGCTTCGCGGTTGGGCGGGGTCGTCGAAGACTTTCACGCCGAGAACATGCAGCGCCTGAAGCCCTTTCCTGATGCGATGTTGGCCACGGCTACGCATGACCACAAACGTGGAGAGGACACGCGGGCGCGCTTGGCCATAATCAGCGAAATTCCCCAACGCTGGGCGGATTTCCTGCTGCAGATGCTGTCGCTATCGGCAGACGTGCGACCTGATCCGGCCGATGAGATCATGTTGTATCAGACACTGATTGGCGTCTGGCCGCTGAATTTCGACGTCACCAGTGAAAGCGACCGGAACGCGCTTATCGAGCGGGTTACCGGCTGGCAGCAAAAGGCACTCCGCGAGGCTAAGTTACACAGCGATTGGCTTGATCCGGACAATGCGTACGAGTCGGTTGGCCGCAGCTTTCTCTCCGACATAATGAAAGGGGGGGAACGTCTGGACCTGCTAGCGAGATTTGTTGAGCGCGTTGCGGCTGCGGGTGCGCTGAATGGCCTTGTGCAGGCCGTGCTGAAGCTGACTGTGCCGGGCATCCCGGATTTCTTCCAGGGAACGGAGTTTTGGGATTTTAGCCTCGTCGACCCGGACAATCGCCGGCCGGTGGATTTTGATGCGCGTCGTGCGGCGTTGTCGAAAGGAGCACCGCCGGCAATGGCCGCAAGGACGTGGCGGGACGGACACGTGAAGCAGGCGGTGATACGGCTATTGCTTGCAGCGCGGAATGATCTGCCGGAGGTGTTCTCACGCGGAGACTACCTACCATTGACAGTCACAGGCGAGCGATCAGAACATATCATTGCCTTCGCTCGCATTCAGGCAGACGGTGCGGTTGTCGTAATTGTACCGCGACTATCGGCCTCTTTATTGCGGTCTGAAACTGAGATCCTGCTGCATCCGGATGAACTGCGGGACCTGCATGTCACACTGCCGCCTGGTCTTGCGGCGCGGCGGTGGACTAACGTGTTGGCGTCCGGGGGCGTCTCGCTGCAGCCGGAACAGTCTGTGCAGCCCCTGTTAACGGACTTCCCGATCGCCGTGCTGCGCGCTGGCTGATTACACAGCTAGCGCGGCGCGGCGGCGGGACCGCCAGTCGCTGGCCAGCGCCATGATCGACGTCATCACCATGAACGCGACCGAGGAGAAGAATACCCAACGCGGCAGACCATGGTCCATGATCCAGCCGCCGATCAGCGGCCCGATCGTTCCACCAATGTTGAAACCGGTCGTCACGATCCCGAACACTCGACCAAACGCCCCGGGCGGTGATGCGGCTTTAACCAGCATGTCCCGTGACGGAGAAATCATACCGGACATGAAACCGGCCAGCGTCATCGCCAGGAAGAGCAGCAACGGCCCCAAATTTATACTCCCGACCGCCAGGATCAGCACGCCGGAGATGCCAAAGCCTAACGCAGCCACTTCCCCGTGCCGCTTCGTCCGGTCAGCGATGACGCCGCCGAACAAGACGCCGATGGCGGTAGCAAACAGGAAGCCGGACAATGCTACATTCGCTGCTGATAATGAAACGCTGTAAATAGATACCAGCGCAACAACCGAGTAGGTGGTTAGGGCGCCGCTGCTTAAGCTCAGCAGCATGAAGAAGACGATAAGGCTGACGACCGTTGGAGTTACCAGTTTCTTCATCGGTATATACTGGTGAACGCCTGCCGGCATTTGTGCCTTCATTGCACGGTCCAGCCATCCAGCCGGTAGCAGGGTCGCCGCGATGATAATGCCGGCAATCCCTGCGACAATAATGGCTCTTTCAAATCCCCACGCCTGCGCGCCCAGCAGCATCAGGATTGGCGCGACTGCACCACCTAGGAATCCGGCAAAGGTGTGCAACGAAAACGCCCGTCCCAGACGGGCTGGATCGATGACTGCACCCAGGATTGCGTAGTCAGCGGGGTGATACACGGCGTTGGCGACACCCAGGAGCACTGACGCGCACAGAATCCAAGGATATGACGGAAAAACCCCGATCGACACATACGCCGCTCCGCCCAGTGCGAGGCCCGCAATCAACACTTGCCGAGCACCATAACGGTCGACGGCGTAGCCCATTGGCGTCTGCACGATGCCACTTACGACGTTGAACACCGTCATCGCCAAGCCAAGCTCGACAAAGCTCAGGCCAAGCCGGTCGCGCAGCATCGGGAACAGCGGCACCAGCACAAGGTAGTAGAAATGGCTGACGAGGTGTGCAGCGCAGATCAGGCTCAGCGCCTTCGCCTCACGGCGGATGTCGGCCTTCGCGTCGGTCATGAGTCGCTCTGCGCCCTGCGCGGTTTGGGAACGGTGCCGATAATGTCGGCAGCTGCCAGGCGTTCCAACTCAATGGTGCTCAAGCCCAGCCGGCCGCACAGGATTGCCTCATTGTCCTGACCCAGTGTCGGCGCGACACGGCGCACCGGATAAGCATCGCGCCCTTCACGAAACGGAGCCGATGAATGCCAATGTGCACCGATGAATGGCCGCTCATGCCGGTGCCAGAAGCCGCGGGCAGTCAGATGCGGATCGCGGTCCAGTTCCATAGGCGTGCGTACCACGCCTGCAGCGACACCGGCACGCTGCAGCACATTCATCGCCTCCTCCGCGTCGCGCGTTGTGGTCCACGCTTGCAGCACGGTCTCAAGCTCCGCCTCCCGCTGCCGCCGCTGCGCCGCCGACAGATCTGTCAGATCGGGCCGTTCCAGCACGTTGCAACAGGCACGCCACGCTTTGTCGTCAGTGATGGCGATGGCGATCCAGCGATCGTCGCCAGCGCAGCGGAAGCATCCATGTGGCACAGAAACGGGATGACGATTGCCGATCCGCGGCGGTACCGCGCCAAGCGCTGACTGCGCAATCAGTTCAGGAGCAACGAACGGGATCATGCACTCGATCTGCGATAGGTCGATGTTTTGCCCCTGCCCGGTTTGTTGCCGGTGCAACAACCCTAGCATGAGGGCAGCGGCTGCGTTGAAGCCGCCGACCGGGTCGCCGTATGCGGTCTGGTTCATCGTCGGCGGATCCTCGGGGAAGCCGGTAACCACGGGCAGGCCAGACGCCTGCTCCAGCGTTGATCCGTAGCCGCGGCAGGCGCTCCAGACGTTGTTGGAGCCATAGGCCGGCATCGACAACATCACCAGCGACGGGTTCACCTGCGACAGTACGCTGTAGTCCAGGCCGAGTTTCACCAGCACCTCGGCCGAATAGTTCTCAATTACTGCGTCTGCCTCGGCAACCATGCGCTTCAGCAGATGGGCGCCTTCCGGGTTCGTCAGGTCCAGCGTGACATCCAGCTTGTTCCGGTTCATCAGCTGGAACCACAGGATCTTCTCATATTTCTGCTGCGCGATGAATTCGGCACGCAAATCGGTGCCGCGCCACCAATCAGGATACTGACAAGCTTCCACCTTGATGATTTCGGCGCCCAGGTCGCCGAGATGGCGCGCCCCTGTGGGGCCGGCCCAGCCCATGGTGAGGTCAACGATTCGCACACCGGTCAGCGGCAGCCGCCCGACCGGAGCGGTGGTAGCCGGCCATGCATTTGGCGCAATATGCCACTTCGCATCATCCTCGCCGGCCAGCGGTGACGTCCCGCCGGAGCGTGGCGGCGTCTTCGTAAGACGCTGCGGCAGGACTGGCGCCTCGAACCCTGCCTCGCCAATGCGCACCGGGCCGAAGGCGCCGCGCTCACGATGCACGTGGAGTTCGAGCAGTTCCGCCATCGTGGGCACCATGACGATGGGCAGCTTGTACTCCAATGCAAGCTCGAACCATTCCTCGGCGGTCCTGGTGTTCCAAACCGGCTGGAACAGTGCATCGATCTCCACCGCATGGGCCAAGCGGTCGACATTCACGGCGTAGCGGGGGTTTTTCGCCAGTTCCGGCATGCCCATCATCGCGCACATGCCGCGCCACTGGCCGGGCGTGACGATGGTGACGCCAACCAGCCCATGCTTCGTCGGATAGATGCCGACCGGATAGTTACGGCCGAATCGGTTCACTCCCGGCCGCCGCCGCGACTCGCCAGCGTCCCAGGCAACCGCGGCCTCATATTCGGCCACATTCACGGCCGTTTCATGTGTGCTGACCGAGAACCGGCGCGTGCCTTCAGGCCGGTCATACAAGCCGGCCGCCGTGGCAATGAACGCAGCGATTCCGGAGATAATGCCGGATTGATGGTCCGTTGCCAGCGTCGGCGGTCCTTCCACCCTGCCAGTGAGCGCAACGAGGCCGCCTAGCGCCCGCGCGATTGCATCCGTGCCGGCAAACGTTGCATAAGGTCCGTGCTCGCCAAACCACGAAACACGTGTAACGGAGACGCTTGTCGGTATCTTGCCGTCATAGCCGCGCCCGTCCAGCAGCACGTCAGCGCCCGACAGCAGTGACTCAAAAACTCCAGGAGTTTCTGTTACGCTCCGTTTGTTCGTGTTCAGCCAAGCGAAATAGCCGCTTTCCCCGTCCCCGGTAACCGGCGGCGCGGACCGCAACGGATCGCCGCCTTCCGGCTCCAGCTTAACGACGTCTGCGCCGAAATCGGCGAACATCTTGCCACAATAATCCAGCGCCACGCCGGACCCTATCTGCAGGATGCGATAGCGGGACAGCGGCATTGTCTATGGCCTCATGGTAAAGAAGGATTGGCCCGGTGTGCGCAGCGGCGCCGCCATGTTGGCCCATTGGCACAGCAATGGCCGCGTGTCGCGCGGGTCGATAATTTCATCGATAATGAAGGCTTCTGCGGACCGGAACGGGCTGCGCAGCCGTTCCAGCCGTTGCTCGATCTCCAGCAGTTTCGCCTGCGGATCGTCCGCGGCGTCGATTTCAGCGCGGTAGGCGGCTTCCACGCCGCCTTCCAGCGGCAGCGAGCCCCAGTTGCCGGACGGCCAGGCGTAGCGCACCGGCGTTTGCGTGTGCGGCACATGTGCGCCACCGCCGACGCCGAAGACGTTGCGTATGATGATGGCAGCCCAGGGCACGGTCGACTGGTGGATGGCGCTGATCGCCGTCACCGCGTGCCGCATTGTCGCTGTTGACTCAGCTTCGAGCCCTACCGCGAACCCAAAACAGTCGACCAGGTGTACCACCGGCAGGTGGAACGTCTGCGCCATATCAACGAAGCGGGTGATCTTGCGCGAGGCCGATGCGCCCCAGGCGCCGCCGTTGAACAGGGGGTCGCCGGCCAGAACCGCGACCGGCCAGCCATCCAGACGCGCAAAGCCGGTGATGATGGCTCTGCCGAAATGGCGGCCCAACTCGAAGAAGCTGCCGCGGTCCATCACCGATCCGATGATGCGACGCATGTTGTACGCCTTGCGCCGGTCCTTTGGCACGATGGAGATAAGGTCTGGATCACGGCGATTTGGATGGTCGTGCGGCTGATGCCGCGGCGGGAGGTCCCATACCGACGATGGCAGATACGACAGGAACTGCCGTGTTTTTTCGAAGGCCTCATCTTCCGTATCGACGGCGTCGTCGATCGTGCCAGCTTGTACCTGCACATGGTGGCCACCGAGTTGCTGTTTGGTGCGCTTTTCCCCCAAGCGCTCTACCACCGGCGGCCCGGCTACAAAGACTGCCGAAGTGTCCTTTACCATCAGCGAGTAGTGGCTTGCCGCCAGTCGCGCAGCGCCGAGGCCCGCAACGGATCCCAGTCCCATGGTCACGACCGGCACGCGGCCCATGTTCTGGGCGCACAGCCACAGCCCGGAGCTTTGGCCGATGCCGCCAGGAAGATTGGCGTAGCCGCTGGTCTCAATCGTCTTGACTGATCCGCCGCCGCCCGATCCCTCAATCATGCGGATCAGTGGAATGCGGAACTCACCTGCCATCTTCTCGGGAACGAAATACTTGTTCTTGATAGAAGCGTCCGCCGATCCCCCGCGCACGGTGAAATCGTCGCCGTAGATCACGACTGGCCGCCCATCCACCGTGCCGCGGCCAAACACGCCATTGGCCGGCAGGAACTCGGTCATGTTTCCTTCGGCATCGTATGTCGCCTTACCGGCAATGGAGCCGAGCTCCATGAATGAGCCGCCGTCAAGCATACGGTCGATGCGTTCCCGTACCGTCAGCCTTCCGCCGGCATGCTGTCGCGCAACACGATCCCGCCCGCCCATCTCCCGCGCGACTTTCCGGCGTTCGGCGAGTTCTTCCAACTCCGGCTGCCAAGTAGCGGCCGCGAGGGTGGTGTCGATCTTGTTCATCGTGGCGCTCTGCAAGGACGTCCCAGCCGATGTTTCCACTGCAGGCGGCCCGGGTCAAACTGCGCGGCTGACGCGTCGCTGTCAGGTGCCGATGCAGATGTCGCCCGCCAGAATTCGTTCCACACCAGACGGTGTCTCCAGCAACAGCGCGCCGGTCTCGTCCAGGCCATTGAACCGGCCTTCCCGCGTTGCTCCACTCGCATTCACCCGAATGGTTCCCCCCAGCGGATAGGATCGCGCCAGCCAAGCAACGCGAATTGCCACGAAGCCTTCTCTTCGCCAGGTGTCCAGAAGGCGGCTGAAGCGCTCGAGCAGGATATCCCGAGCGGTATCGACCGAGGCGATGCCTCCGTTCGCCACGAGCGTCGTCGTCTTGTAGCGTGCGCCTGGCGGTGCCTCCAACACATTCAGGCCAATGCCGAGGATGGCGGCGTCGCCTTCCATCTCCAGCAGGATGCCGGAGATTTTCGCGTCATCTAGCAGAACGTCATTCGGCCATTTCAGGACCGGCCGCAGCCGTTTGGGTAACAGTGCCTCAACTGTCTCGGCGACCGCCAGGGCGGCGACAAAGCCTAGCTCCGCCATGCGTTGCAGCGGCACGTCGATACGTAGAATGATGGAAAGATAGAGATTACCCGGTGGGCTGAACCAAGCGCGCAACAGCCGGCCGCGGCCGGCTGTCTGCTCATCGGAATGGACGACAATGCCGTGCGGCGCACCTTCCCGTGCCAACCGCCTTGCCTCATCGTTGGTCGAGCCAATCGAATCGTAATGTCGGACGTTGAACGTTTCGGCCATTTTTCCCCGCGCCCGGCCTAGGTCGGGCGTTCAGGGTAGCATGAGATCTGGTATTGCTGAAACCCTCCCCGGGCCGCGGCCCGGGGAGATGGTGCAGTCTGTTATCGCGTCTGCTGGATCGCAGACAGGATCCATTGGCCGCTGCGCGACCGGACAAAGGTCCATAGCTCGGTAGCAGTTTGGTGTTCGGTCGGGCTGCCATCCACCGCGCGACCAGCGGAGTCGCGGGTCACATCAATCATGCTGAACCGCATCGCAACTGTCGCATAATCCATTCCCCGCTCTGTCCACGCCTGAGAAAGGTCGCCGGACTGCAGACGCACATCGGTCACGGTGTTGCGCACGCCACGGCTTGCCTGCTCCGCAAGCTGTTCCCCGAAGTAGCTGCTCATCTCCGGCGTGGCCATCTGCTGCAGCGCGTTCATGTCATGCGCGCTCCAGGCGGCCTGCACAGCGTATAATGTTTGCTCGAACTGCTGGAAGTCCTGCGGACCGATCTGGATCGGTGTGAGACCACCGGCCCCGGACATGCCGCCACCGCCGGCAGCGCGGAAATCGCTCGGCTGCGGCCCAGCATTGCGCGCGAAGATGTTCGGGCCACTTGCCATCGCCGGACGACGACCATTGGCGAACAGCTTCCACAGGAAGCGCACCAGGACTACCAGCAGCAGGATCTGGAGCAGAAATCCGATAAAGCCGCCGAAGCCCAGGCCGCCACCGAAGAAGCCGTGGCCCAGCAACAGACCACCAATGCCGGCGCCAATAAGGCCCCCCATCAGGCCGGACATGAAGCCGGACCGTGCCGGTGCCGGTTGGCTATATCCGGCTCCACCATAGCTCGGGGAAGACGGCTGGGTCGTGCTCCGCTGCATCGGTGCCGCGGTGGACGGAGCTGTACGGGTGCTCGGCGGCGCTGAATAGGTCATGCTGCCGCGGCTGCCCATGGACGAACCGCCGCCGGCACGCGCCATGGCCAAGCTCGGTGTAACGACCAGAGCGGCGGCGGCGACAGCGGCGATTAGATTCTTTGCGCGTTTCATGGTTTTCGACTTGTTCCTCTTTGCGGCACGATATGGGGTGCCGGGGACCTCCCCTTAAGAAGGATAAGAGATGATCCGGTCGGATTCCTTGTTACAAAGCGGTTACGTGCCAGCCATCGTCATGCCGTCGATCCGCACGGTCGGTGAGTCGGTGCCGCGTCGGAAGCTAAGATCGTTGGCCGGCGTCAGGCTGGTAAACATCGGGATCAGGTTGCCGGCGATGGTAATCTCCGCCACCGGTTCGGCCAGTGCGCTGTCGCGGATCATGAAACCGGCTGCGCCGCGGCTATAGTCGCCGGTCACGCCATTCACACCCATGCCGATCAGTTCGGTGACATACAACCCCAGCTTGATGTCCGCCATCAATTCGGCGGGCGTCATCGTTCCAGCTGCAAGATATAGGTTTGTGGCGCTTGGTGAGGGCGGGCCGCCGATGCCACGTGCGGCATGGCCGGTGGAGGTCAAGCCAAGCTGGCGTGCCGTCCGACTGTCCAGCAGCCAGGTCGTCAGCACCCCGTCCTCGATGAGCGTATGGGCTCGGGTTGGTGTACCCTCGGCGTCGAAGACGCGGGAGCGCACGCCTCGCACCCGGCGCGGGTCGTCAATGATGTTGATACCAGCGGCGAAAACGCGCTGGTTCATCTTCTCCTTCAGGAAGCTGGTGCCGCGCGCAACAGCGCTGCCATTGATCGCGCCGGACAGGTGACCCAGCAGACCGCCGGCAACGCGGGGATCGAATACGACGGGAATCTTTGCTGTCTTCGGCCGTGTCGGGTTCAGTCGAGCTATGGCACGCTCAGCCGCGCTGTGGCCGATCTTCGCCGGGTCGTCGAGGTCCGCCATGTGAACGGTGCTGTGGTAGTCGTAGTCCCGCTGCATGCCGGTGCCGGCACCGGCAATGGCAGTGGCCGAAATTGAGTGGCTGGTGCCGATACGTTGTCCGGCAAACCCCGCCGACGTAACCAGCGTCAGTTGGGTCCGGCCATAGCTCGCATCGGCGCCTTCCGAGTTGGTGATACCGTGTACTGCCAACGCGGCGTCCTCGGCAGCGGCGGCGCGTTCAACCAGCACTTCCGCAGTTGGCAGGGCACTATCCGCCGTATCGAGGTCTAGGTCCTGTGGCGGTGCCGCGGTCTCGGCCAAGCCGGCATATGGATCTTCCGGCACCACCTTGGCCATGGCCACGGCGCGCTCTGCCAGGCTGGCAAAGGCGGCCGGGTCGATTGTGGTGGAGGAGACGATCGCCTGCCGTTGACCCAGCAAGACGCGCAGGCCAAGGTCCTGGCCCTCCGAGCGCTCAACATGCTCAGTCTTGCCGAGGCGGCGGGATACAGACAGTGACGTGCCGGAGATAAACACGGCATCGGCGGCGTCGGCCCCAGCTTTGCGAGCGTGGCTGATCAGGTCGGACAGCAGGGACAGCGGATCGATGGTCATCGGATGTGTCCTCTGGCTCACGCGGCCAGCGCGTCGGTAACGGACGCAATGCCGGGCAAACGGTCGATAGGACCAAGGGCTGCAAGGGTAGGAGCGCCCCGGAACTGCCGGGCGGCCGCACGCTGTACGTCAGCGATCGTCACAGCCTCAATCTTAGCGATCGTCTCCTGCGTCGCGATGACACGGCCGTAGATCTGCATCTGGCGGGCCAATTGTTCGCATCGAGCGCCGGTGCTTTCTAACGACATCAGCAGGCCGGCCTTTACCTGCGACCGGGCCCGCGCCAGTTCCGCCTCGGTGACTTCCGACTGCACCTTGCGCAGTTCCTCCAATGTGACGGGGACCAGTTCCTCGACCTCCTCCTCTCCAGTACCTGCATAAATGCCGAACAGGCCGCCATCGGCATAAGGGGCGTTGAACGCATAGATCGAATAGACCAGGCCCCGCTTCTCCCGGATTTCCTGGAACAGCCGTGACGACATGCCGCCACCGAGCAGGGAGGACAGCAGCATCGTCGGATAGTAGTCCTGGTGCCCGTAGCCGACTGATGGGAAGCCAAGCACAACGTGCACCTGATCGAGGTCACGTACCTGCCTGAACTCCCCACCTCTGTAGGTCGCCGGCTCCGTGGGCGGTGGTACGGCTGCTGACAGGTCGCCAAAGTGCTTCCCGACGAGGTCTACGATCACCTCATGCTGAAGGTTGCCCGCAGCGGCGACGACCGTGTTTCCGGCACCGTAGTGCCGCTGCATGTAGGCGGTGAGCGTGGCGCGAGGCATCTGCCGGATACCGTCTTCAGATCCCAGGATTGGCCGGCCAAGCGGCTGGGCAGGGTAGGCGACCTCCTGAAAATGGTCGAAAATGATGTCGTCCGGCGTGTCGTTGGCTTGGCCGATCTCCTGCAGGATGACCCCTCGCTCCCGCTCAAGCTCCTGCGTCTCAAAGGTAGAATGTGTAAGGATGTCGCCGATAATGTCGGTGGCAAGCGGCGTATTCTCCTTCAACACCTTGATATAGTACGCGGTCTGCTCCCGCGCCGTATAGGCGTTGATCTGCCCTCCGACGGCTTCCACCTCTTCCGCGATCTGCACAGCGCTGCGTGTGGTGGTACCCTTGAAGGCCATATGCTCCAGAAAGTGCGACACGCCATTCTCGGCGACGGTTTCGCTGCGCGATCCGGTGCCGACATAGGCGCCGAACGAGACGGTCTCCACGCGCTCCATCCTCTCGGTGACGATCGTCAGGCCGTTTGGCAGGCGGGTGACTTGGATCGGATCGGACACTGCGGCTTGTTCCCTCGGACAACTCGACTGAGCTTTGCATATGGGGACCGCAGCGGTGAAGCAAACAACTGATGGCAGCAGCCTGAAGGGTGGAACGCCATACGCGGGGTTAACGGATTGAGCGCAGCCCATGCCCATAGGTCTGACAAATGGCCGCTCGATTAGAAAAGCCACGGGCCCGGGAGGCCGGCATGAAGGGTATGTGGCGAGTCCATAGTTGTAAGGATCAATAGGGTGCAGGCGCCCGACGTGGCGACGCGCCTCGCTAGCGATAGCCCGCCTGCGCCGGTCGGCCATTAACGAAGGAGCAACTATTAGCGGGCTACTTCTAGCGCGCGGCGCAACGGGAGTGGCCGCCCTATGATCCATCCGCGGCGACCAGAGCAACCTTCATGAAGGACCTTCTCCAGAGCCTTCACAAGCTCGGTCTGGCACCATTGTTGGCTGTAGCCGGCATCGCACTTGGCATTGTGGGCATCATCGCTTGGCTCAGCCTGACCGGCGGGAGTGCCGGCCGCATGGTACTGCTGTACGACAACCTCGATCAGCACGATGCGGCGCAGATCGCGGACCAGCTGCAGCGGCGGCAAATCACATTCCGCCTTGAAGCCAACGGACGGCGGATCATGGTGCCGACGGATCAGGCGCTGTCAGTCCGGGCGCAACTCGCGAAGGAAGGTTTGCCGGTCGCCGGCACCATCGTGGGCGAGGAGATATTCGACCGCGGCAATGACCTGACGATCACGGAGTTCGAGCAGGACGTAAAGCGGACCCGCGCGCTGGAAGGCGAACTGGAACGCACGATTATGGCAATGCGGGGCATTGAGCGGGCGCGGGTGCATCTAGTGCTGCCGCGGAAGCAGCCGTTTGAGCGTCAGCGCGGGGAGGCGCAGGCCAGCGTTATGCTCACATTGGGCGGCTTGCGGACACTCCCACCTGAAGGAACTCTGGCGATTGTCAACCTGATCGCTGGCGCGGTTCCTGGGCTGAAGCCGCAGAGCATAACACTTGTCGACTCCAGTCTACGCCTGCTCGCGCGGGCCGGCGATCCGGAGGACCTTCATACAAGATCGGCTTTGGGAGAGGATCTTGCGCGCGGCATTGCCCAACGTCTGGAGCACTCTGTGGAGGACATGCTGCAGCGAACCCTGGGCGCGGGACATGTCCATGCCGAAGCCTCAGTGCAATTGAACTTTGATAGGACTGCGGAAACGCAAGAGCGATACGATCCGGACAGCCCAGTGATCCGCAGCACGCAGAACGTCACGGCCAACTCCAAGACGACGGAGCGCAACGCACCGGTATCGGTGCAAAACAACCTGCCGAATGCCGACAGCGGCGGACAGTCGACCGGTGCGCAGGAAGGGCGGCAGGAAGAGACGACGAACTACGAGATTAGCAAGACGATCCATACCAGCACCCGTGACCAACCTCGAATCGAGAGAATCACGCTTGCTGTCATGGTTGACGGCGTGACTGAGCCCGACGCGGGCGGCAAGCTAGTTTGGAGGCCACGTCTGCAGGCCGATTTGGACCAGATCAGTCGCCTCACAAAGAGCGCCATCGGCTACGACGAGAAGCGTGGCGACCAAGTGGAGGTCGTCAGCATGCCCTTCATCAATGAGATTGGCCCGGTCCAGCCCGACGCACCCTTGCCGAATTCCCGCACTCGGCGAGATCTGATTGCATTGGCTGAGGCAGTCGCCATCGGGGTGACAGCACTGGTGATCATCGTGCTGATGACCCGCTCGATCATCCTGGGCCTGAAGCCACCGGAACTGGACTTCGCCGCGGCCGGTTCACGTGGATACCTGGCTAGTGACACGGAGCATCCCGGTCTTACGATTGTAGAACCGGGTGCGGCGCCGATGGCAGGTGCTACCGTGGCGGCACTGTCGGCGCCGGGCGTATCCGGAGGCTCCACAGACAGGTCGGTGGGCGAAGAAACTCATGTCAGCCTCAACAACATTGAGGGCCAGATCAAGGCATCATCGATCCGCCAGTTGGTTGATCTGACCAGCCGCCACCCCGACACGACAATGATGATCATCCGCGACTGGCTCGCCAACGACGACGGCTGACCAGATGGTGCGCTCGCCCGGACGGTTGAACGCGAACGGCCCGCAGAAGGCGGCCATTCTGATGCTCGCGTTAGGACCAGAAAACGCTGGGCGCCTGTTCACCATGATGCATGAAGACGAGATTCGGCAGATCTCAAGCGCGATGGCGCAGCTTGGTGCGGTGTCGGCGGAGACCGTCGAGCAGCTGTGTACGGATTTCGTGCATAGCCTTGGCGCTGCCGGTGGCATCATGGGGAGCTACGAAAATACCGAGAGCCTTCTGCTGAAGGCGCTGCCGAAGGAACGTGTCGCCCAAATCATGGAGGAGATACGTGGTCCGGCAGGACGTACCATGTGGGACAAGCTTGGCAATGTAAATGAGGAGATTCTTGCCAGCTATCTGAAGAACGAATACCCCCAGACCGTCTCGGTCGTATTGTCAATGATCAAGCCAGACCATTCGGCTCGAGTGCTGTCCATCCTGCCAGATTCCTTTGCTATGGAAGTGGTGATGCGGATGCTCCGAATGGAGTCGATCCAGAAGGATGTGCTGGACGGGGTAGAGCGCATCCTGCGCGCTGAGTTCATGTCCAATTTGGCGCGCGCGTCAAGGAAGGATGCGCATGAAATGATTGCTGAAATCTTTAACAACTTCGACCGCAAAGCCGAAGCCCGGTTTCTGGCAGGCCTGGAAGAACGTAGCCGAGATTCAGCTGAAAAGGTGAAGTCCCTGATGTTCACCTTCAACGATCTTCAGCGCCTAGCGCCGCAGGCGATGCAGGTACTGCTTCGCACCATCCAGAAAGACAAGCTACCAATCGCGTTGAAGGGCACTTCGGAAGCTTTGAGGCATCTGTTTATGTCGCAGATGTCTGAGCGCGCGTCGAAAATGCTGCGCGACGACATGGCGGCACTGGGCCCGGTTAAAATGAAGGATGTCGAAGAGGCGCAAGTCCACATTACGAACACTGCCAAAGAACTCGCCGCCCTTGGCGAGATCGAAATCAGCGCGAGCAACGATGATAAGACAATTGAGTGATCATCGTCATCGAAGTGCCCGGCAAACTACCGTCGTCGCGTGGTGCGAGGATTTCGGTCGGCCGGTGGAGGAACCTCAGGAGTCCGTGACGCCTCCGGAACCCCTATTCACTTCGGCGGAATTGGAGGCGGCGCGCCTTCAGGCTTGGAATGAAGGTTACATGGCCGCACTGGGCGATAGCCAAGTTGCGAACCTCCGACGAGCAGCCGATGTCTTCAGCGACCTGCTTGTACAGGCGAACAGATTTCATAAGCGCCTTGACGAGTTGGTAGACCGCAGCGCGGTGGCGTTGGGTGCGTGGTTGGCTGAGGCACTATCAACAATACTCCCGAGTCTTTCGGCCGGGTTCGCGGCAGCGCGGCGGGAGGCGGTTGCCACTGTGCTGCGTGATACGCTGTATAAGGCGGCCCGGATTGAGGTAAGTGGTGGCGGCGCGCCCACTAAATCGTTTGCCACTTTGGAAGATGTATGGTGCGAGGTTGTCCACCGGAGCCAGATGGTCCCTGCGGCAGGTGACATAGCCGTAGTTTGGCCAGACGCCTTAGCCTGTTTCGATTCCTCCCGAACATGGCAGCAAATTAGCGAAGCAATCTTACCAGTGTCGGCTCCGTCCCACGACAGCAACCGCGAAACGGTCCTGGTATTAAGTCCAGCGGAGAATGCCCTCGATGTCAGATAGTCCGGAAACGCCCGACGGCGGCGCCATTACTGAATTGGAGGCGGTATACGACATTCCGGTTACTGTCAGTGCCGTCCTTGGCAAGGCGACTATGCAGGTAAATCAGTTACTCAAATTGGGCCGTGGAGCTGTGGTCGAACTTGATCGCAAACTGGGCGAGGCGATCGACATCTACGTCAATAATCGTCTGGTCGCCCGGGGTGAGGTGGTGATGGTCGATGACAGCCGCCTGGGCGTGACTATGACCGAGATCGTCAAGTCGGAGCGAGTCTGACAATGTCTCATGTGGAAGCCTTCCGAGTGGTGCTGGGTGATGAACCGTTGCCGCCGCCGTCGCGGCGCGAGGGGGGCTGGATCGCTGGAGATGTCACGATTGACCATCGCCCGCCTCAGCGTACCCATCTGGACCACGTTCGGCAGCCACGCCAGCGCGAGCGGACTGCATTTGCCAGACACAACCTGATTGTACGCGATGAAGCTATGCAGGATGTCGTCCGAAGAGCGGAAAAATTCGCCTGGTCGGAGGCGACGGTGCTCATTGAAGGGGAGTCCGGCACCGGCAAGGAGGTACTTGCGCGTTACATCCACAGCCACTCCCGTCGTGCCGGTAAACCTTTCGTTGCGGTTAATTGTGCCGCCATTCCGGAACAGTTGCTGGAATCGGAGTTGTTTGGACATGAGCGCGGGGCATTCTCCGGTGCAGTAGAGCGCCGGATTGGGAAGTTTGAAGCGGCCAGCAGTGGCACGCTTCTCCTGGACGAAATCAGCGAAATGGATGTTCGCCTCCAGACCAAACTGCTGCGCGCGCTGCAGGAACGGGAGATTGATCGTCTAGGCGGCGGGGCGCCAGTACAGGTGGACGTCCGGGTCATCGCCACAACCAACCGAGATCTGTGGGCAGAGGTTGCTCGTAGAGCGTTCCGCGAAGATTTGTTCTTCCGATTAAACGTCGCGCCTCTTCACGTGCCATCGCTGCAGAGGCGACCGGCCGACATAGCCGCGCTCATTGACTATTTTTGCAAGAAGTACGCTGCGGAAAACGGGTGCCAGGCACCCGTAGTGACAACAGCAGCGCACGCCAAACTGCTCAGCTATTCTTGGCCCGGCAATGTGCGCGAACTCGAAAACGTCATTCACAGAGCAGTGGTGATGGGGGAGGGTAAAGCGATCGACGAAAAGTGTGTCGATTTGTATTGGCGAGCCTATCCACGGGCGCTGAACTCGGAACCTGTGTCCTCCGGTCGGTATGTGGCTCAATCCTTGACCCACGTGGAGCGCAACCTGATCCTTAGCACGCTTGAGCACACCCACGGCAACCGCACGCTTGCAGCGAGCATCTTAGGAATCTCAACTCGGGGGCTGCGCAACAAGCTGCGGGCTTATGCTGCTGCCGGGATAGCGGTCCCGGCGCCGGCTTCGCCCGGCGCGCACTGATACGTAGGTGCACACCTGCGCCTGACAAATGAAACCAGTTCTCTCTTCGCTTGAGTGGTTCAGCCACCGGTCGCCGAAAGGCGATATCGGTCTGGCCTGCGGCGTCCTGCTACTACTGTCGATCTTAATTGTTCCCATGCCAACAGTTTTGCTGGATCTCGGCCTCGCCGCTTCGTTCATGACTGCCGTGCTGACGCTCATGGTGGCGATGTTCCTTCAGCGTCCTCTTGATTTTTCCAGCTTCCCATCGTTGTTGCTGCTTACCACGCTGCTTCGTCTATCCCTCAACGTCGCCACCGCTCGACTGATCCTAGCCCATGGGAACGAAGGACCTCTTGCCGCCGGCCATGTTGTCGCGGCGTTCGGTGGATTCCTGATGGGTGGTGATATAGCGATTGGCGGCGTCGTGTTTATCATGCTGCTGATTGTAAATTTCATTGTTATAACTAAGGGCTCAAGCCGCATCGCTGAGGTCTCGGCCCGGTTTTCGCTGGATGCGATGCCGGGCAAGCAGATGGCAATAGACGCCGATCTTTCGTCCGGCGTAATTGACGAGGCGACGGCCGGTATACGACGATCGGAGCTAGAGGCGGAGAGCAATTTTTACGGTGCAATGGACGGCGCCGCGAAGTTTGTTCGTGGTGACGCTATTGCGGCGCTGATAATTACAGTTATTAACATTGTAGGTGGCCTTATCATTGGGCTGGTGAAGTCAGGAATGACTGTGGCGGATTCGATTGCCACCTTCACGACACTGACAATCGGCGATGGTCTGGCATCGCAGGTCCCGTCGCTGCTAGTTTCAACCGCGGCCGGTATTGTCGTATCCAAGGGCTCAACTGATGGCGGAATGTCGAACGTGTTGTTTCGGCAAATGGCCATTAAGCCAAAGCCGTTGGGTGTAACCGCGGGGGCCGGAGCAGTCCTAGCGCTGATGCCGGGAATACCGGCGCTACCTTTCCTCGCTGTTGCGGGACTAGCAGCCGGTGGTGCGTGGCTGCGTGCCCGGCGAATCGACGTACAAGCCACCACACCGGAGTCGCAAAGGCCACCCGAGGACGCCAGCCATGCCATTTCCACTATAGACAATGTACGAGTGGAGTTAGGTTATGGCCTCTTATCGCTGGCTGGCGAAGATGGGTCGAAGTTGCCAGAGCAAATTCGGAGTCTTCGTAGGGCGGTGGCGTCGGACCTCGGCTTCGTGTTACCGGCGATCCGCATTCAGGACAACCTGGACCTGGGACCGAATGAGTATCAGCTGTTTATTAAGGACATCGCCGCGGGTAAGGGGGAATTGCGTCCAATAATGCTCCTGGCGATCGATACAACCGGTAAGGCGTCAGACCTCGCTGGTGAGCCGACAATTGATCCTACGTTCGGCCTGCCCGCCCGCTGGATTGAGCCTGCGCTGAGGGAGCAGGCGGTTGCACGGAACTGCACCGTTGTCGACCCGACTAGCGTACTTACGACACATCTGACCGAGCTACTAAAGGACAATATCAGCGAGCTGCTCTCCTATGCCGAGACGCAAAAGCTGCTGAGCCAGCAGCCGATGGACCAACAGAAGCTGGTTTCTGACCTGGTTCCTAATTCGATTAGTGTTGGCGGTCTGCAGCGCGTGCTGCAGGCGCTCCTGGCTGAGAGTGTATCAATTCGAGACCTGCCAGCGATTCTGGAGGCGGTGCAGGAGGCGTGTAGCTTATCGTCAAAGGGTGTCGTTTCGGTCGTCGCGCATGTACGGTCCCGTCTTGCGAGGCAGATCAGCGATAGGCACACTGGACCTAGCGGCTTTATTCCGATTATCAGCGTGTCGGCGAATTGGGAGGACGCGTTTGCCGAAGCGTTAGTCGGGCCATCCGATGATCGCCAACTGGCATTGCCGCAGACAAAGCTGCACGAGTTCATCGATCGTGTTAGGGCGGTAGTAGATACTGCGATGGAGACCGGCGAGGCGCCGGTGCTATTGACCAGCGTCAACATTCGCTTCCACGTCCACGCTGTAGTCGAGCGCATTCGACCTGGTATACCGGTCCTTGCTCACACGGAAATTCATCGACGATCGCGTATCAAGGTGGTGGGCACGATCTAATCCCTCAAGTTCAGATTAACAATGCTCGCGATCCGGCGATAGAAGCAAACGGTATGGGAGCAATTCTCCTTCCCTTGGCCACTGGTGGCCGAACTCCACGTGGAGCGCGTGCCACCGCTCGCCGGCTCGCCTTCAACCAAAAACGTTCAGTCAGCCCGACAGACTCGGAGCGCCCGGACCTCATTTGCTGCCAACGCACAGTCCGACAAACGCCGCTTGGCCGGTCTGCTGGAGCACGTTGCGGAGATTGAGGACCCGTGTGACATCTGTCGCATCCTCCATCCGCTGCCAGAGATCCTGCTGCTGGTGGTCTGCGGCACCATGGCCGGCTGCGACGACTATGATCATGTCGCCGTCTGGGCCGAGGCTCACCTGGACTTCCTGCGCCGCTATGCCCCTTCGAGCATAGCATCCCCGGTGGCCGCTGGTTGACCATTCTGATGAACCGGATCAACCTGGCACCGTTCCAGGCCGCTTCACTGCCTGGGTGCGCCACACTTGGCCGGAGCGGCATGACATGGTCGCCATCGACGGCAAAGACCTCGCGCCGCAGCCACGACCGCGCCTCAGGTGGTGCACCGATCCACCGCTCTCGGCCGTTGCCACGACCAGCCGTCTGGCGCTCAAGCCAGGAGGCGGTGCTGGACAACGCGAATGAACTGACCGCCATCCCCCTCCTGCTGGCGCCCCTGGCTGAGGATAAGGGGCTACAAGGCGCTCTGGTTGCCATCGACGCTATCGCCACTAATGGCACCGTGACCACCGCCATCCACGATGCCGGTGGCAACTACCGGTTGGCGGTGAAAGCCAACCAGCACACGCTGCATGCGAAGACCGAGCCTGCTTTGAGGTCGCTGAGCCCGGCAGCGTCGAAACCCATACAGACCACGACACGGGCCACGGACGGATCGAGCAGCATACCCATCAGCGTCATGCGCGGGGTGGACTGGCGGGTCGGTGAGCGCCGTTTTCGCGGTGAATTGCGGCTGCCGGATGTCGTCTGCATCGTGCGCGTGAATGCCCGCATCCAGCATGGCAAGAACCTGCACGAAGAGACTAGGGCTCCGAACTTGTGTGACGGAAGGTGACCAAGGGCCTTATCGCTGATTCCCTAGGGTTCCGGATTCGGAGTCCCTGAATTTCGCCTACCCTGAACGCACAGTCGGACAAGCCACGCCTTGCCGTCCTGCTGGAGCATTTCGCGCAGATCGAGGACCCGTGCGACATCTATCGCATCCTCCACCCATTGGCAGAGATCCTGTTGCTGGTGGTCTGCGGCACCATCGCCGACTGCGACGACTACGACCACATCGCCGCCTGGGGCGAGGCTCACCTGGACTTCCTGCGCCGCTACGCCCCCTTCGCGCATGGCGTCGCCGGCGGCCGCTGGCTGACCATCCTGATGAACCGGATCAATCCGGTGCTGTTCCAGGCCGCCTTCACCGATTGGGTGCGCCACACCTGGCCGGCGCGGCCTGACATGGTCGCCATCGACGGCAAGACCTCACGCCGCAGCCATAACCGCGCCGCAGGTGAAGCACCGATCCACATGGTTTCGGCCTTCGCCACGACCAGCCGCCTGATGCTCGGCCAGGAGGCGGTGCCGGACAAGGCGAATGAACTGACCGCTATCCCCATCCTGCTGGCGCGCCTCGCTGAGGATGACGGACCGAAAGGCGCGCTGATCTCCATTGAACCTAAATCCGGCGGTAGAATTTGCCCTAGCTGCCGAACCGCCAGCACTGTTGCGGGATGATCGAAGATCCAACGCTGGTTCCGGCTCACCCGGTAGGTGGACAATCTCTGGTTGAACGGCTTGGTGACCGGCCAATCCCTGTCGACACCTACGCCGGCCGCATCCACGTCGAGTGGGACCCCGATGCGCCCGTCACCCCAATGGGGCAGATGGCGTTCTTCATTGCGTTCCTGAAGACCTCCGGCCTGTTCGACAGCCTCGTTGCCGCCTGT